>DASRUF010000102.1:0-5098 GCA_035655575.1 Bacteroidota bacterium
CATACATCACAACAGGATTTCCGGGTGTATATGCAATTGCAGGTACTTCTCCCGTTGTAGCATGAACACGCTTCCAATTGACACCATAGTCATACGATTTCCAAATACCTGTAGCATTATCAGCAACGAGTAAAATATTTGTACTATCCGGTCGTACTACTGCGTACTCCCATCCTTGGTTGAAACTTTCAAATGGAGAAGCTCGAACACTATCCCAGGTATTTCCAAAATTTGTACTGCGCCAAATGATATCGCTTCCCATCGTATAGACAGTGTCATTATCCGATCTTGCTAAGTACGCGAGCGGCACACCCCAATAGTAAAAATTATTTGCAAAGGTTTGAACCCATGTTGAACCATGATTTGTCGATTTTACTATGCGATCCGGCGGACCCGACTCCTGAGCTACCAGAATCAAATTCGTATCGCGAGCACTGACTGCAACTGATTTAATTTCGTGTCCACCTGTGAGAACGGAAAGAATCTGCCATGTGTTTCCCTTATCACGGGAAATACGTAAGATATTGTTACCAGTCGCAGCGTAAATAATGCTGTCATTGAGTGGATTTATACAAAAAGGATTTCCCAAACCATTCCCCGATGATTTCTTAATCCAAGTGCCTTGCGAGTGAGCACTGTGGGCACCGCACAGTATGAGTGTAAGAAAAAATACGAGAGAGAGTCGTGGGATCGAACTAATAACATTCCACTTTTTATGATGTATCGGTATCATACAATTCATTATGTAATTTCCATTCTTGAGAGAAGTTATCTGAGAAGTAACAGTTTTTTCAATGCTTGATTTCCTCCGGCTGACAACCGGTAAAAATAAACACCGCTCGAAATATTCGTTCCATCGAAATATGATGTGTGTAATCCAGCAGGCAATTCCTGGTCAATCAGTTTCCCGATTTCTTTACCTTCGATGTTGTATAAAGTCAGAACGGTGTATGATTGATCGGAAATCCAGAACTCGATTTTTGTTCCTACATTAAATGGGTTTGGAAAATTTTGGGCAAGGCGGATCGTGATGGGAACGTTAGCATCGATCATCGGTGATAAATATGGTGATGAGTCTTGGACTGGAACGCTCGCATATGCGATGCGGATGGGTCTACCAAATTCTTTCCATGATTGATATACCTTGAAGCCCCAATCGTTCCAATCATATGGATTAGCAATATTTTCATCTCTTAGAAATTCAACAAATTCTTTGCTGGCAACTTGATAGCAGAGTGAGATCTCAACAGATTTTACGTTGATTGACATGGAATATCTTGATACATCCCAATATTGTCCATCGTTATAGAGATATCCAATTGGCTCGGCTCGATGGTCTCGAAAATCATCGTTCCGAAACCCACGTGGAGGAATTCGATTATCAAAATAAATCGAGTCATTTAATGCTGCGTGAAATGAAGGTCCCGGCGAAACTCCAAGTGTGGCTGCAAGTGCATAGGAAATCCCCGGCTTCACTTCATAAACTTTTATTTGATCGTCAAGATTAATGCCTCCTGAAATTGAATCGTAAACTCCAGATTGAAAAACAACATCACCATCGCTGCTACGACCGACTACGTTGAGCCAGAGACGTCGTCCTTCCGGGAACCCCGTAGGAAGTTTATGCCCCGTCAGATTTACCAGTCGAACAATCGCAACAACTGAATCATCTACTCGACCTGCACTAACATCAAGTCGTGCCGATCTTTGGAGAAGATCGGTCGAACGACTCATCCCGCTTTCTATTGCACGGCGATCCAAACTATTCCACATCTGTAATGTTGCATGTGGAGCGAACGTATTTCCGCCGGTGAAATCATGGCTGGCAACATCTAACCGAAACCGCGATCCAGGCAATGATGAAGCAACACCCGGACCACGCTTCATGTGGCAAGCTTGGCATGTCCCTGCTTCGCCTCTTGTTGCGTACCAACTTAATTTCCATTCGCTGTAAGTGCGCTCGACTGGCACTTGGAGGTGTGGAGACGTCTGTATGGGGTTGTTCGATAAATATGGATTACTAACTTCGTGGCACACACCGCAAAATTCACTTGTGCGATAAAATGAATCTCTTACGGTCAAAGAACATGGATGTTCTGTTCCTCTTGCTCCCCTGATCGGCAGATTGTGCGCTTGGGTAGCATACATACCATTTCCGTAACCCGGAACTACTCCACTTACTATCGCATCATCGCCAGGTCGTAGTGGATCGACAGAGCGGTGACAGAAATCGCAATTAATTCCATCAAGATCAGTCCCAATTAATCCTTCGACCGTCCCCGGATGGGAACGCCCAGCGAGCCACCCCGAAGGAGAATGGCACCGCAAACAATATTCACCGACATCCAGTCCAAGACCGACCGTATTTTTCGTCGTTATAGCGAGAAGTGCATTGAACAGAGGATCTCGAGGCGCATGTGCCATCATACTCCCCGACCATTCATCGACTTGTTGAGAGTGACATGGTTTACAACTTTTGCTGCTTTCTGCCTTCGTTGCTTGTCCCGGCTGAGTCCCAGGGAGATAAATGAGTAGCTGTTTGGATTTCTGCCAGACAAACGCGACACAGAAGAAAATAATTGCTGGTATAAAAAAGAGATAAATTTTTCTTACGAATATATTTCCTAGCATCTGCTTGCACCAATTCATTACTATCGTATTGCCATGCTTAAATCAAAGCTCTTTCATTGTAAGAATCTTAAAGTTGTGTTGCAAGAGAACAAGAAATTCGACATCAATAAATCGAAAATCAAAAAATCCGACGACCTATTATTCTTTTGAATAATTACTAGAATGAAATCACGGATGAATTTGCCCGGCTAAATGTATAAGGCGCTACCAAAATCTCTTCGATGCTTCCGTGCGATTTCATGTTCTTCGCCGAGCAATTTAAATATCGCGATACAAGCTTTTCTTGCACCATCCTCATCGTAATAACGATCGGTTCTGATCACGTCGATAAATGTGGCTAACGCAGAATCAAAATTTTGTAATGTTAATTCAGTAATTGCTTTGAGGTAAAGATCTTTGACCTTGCCCGATGAGATGTGGTTCTCGGTTTTTGGTAGCTCAAAAAGTCTCGTAATCGTTTTGATGGCTTCCACAAGTTCTGAAAATTTCGGCTCATCAATATGGTCCACCAAATTCCTCGCTTGTTGGGGATTGGTAAAGATCAACAATTGTGCAAGGAGAACTTTTGCCTCAATATTCATCGAATCGGTGGTAAGAACATCTTCTAAGATCCTCTGTGCCTCGACAACTTGATGCTGATCGAGAAGCAGGCGGGCCTGTTCAATCTGTTTGTGAAATTTATTGGGAAGTGTTTTCTCCAACCACTGTTTAATCATATGTTCCGGAAGTGCGCCTACAAACTCATTGACGACTTTACCATCGATAAATAATTTAACATTAGGAATACTCGAGATTCCGTACTGGCGAGCAACATCAACATGCTGTTCCGTATTGACTTTGGCAAGAGTCCAAGCCCCTTGGGCATTATCCGCTAATCGCTCCAAGACAGGAGTGAGCACCCGACAAGGCGCACACCATTCTGCCCAAAAATCAACGAGGATGGGTAATTCGCAGCTTTGGTCGACTACCTCTCTTTGGAAATCTTGTACTTCATATCTCATGGCATGATGCAATTAGAAGTTTCCCATTCATACAAAGATAAAGAGATTTACCTTTGCATTCAATTTCCTAATGACCTGTTAGAAAAAAATCCAAGTTTTGGTAAGATTTGGCGTCTCTTAACGAAAACCTTGATAATGGAAGAACTCAAAACGATGACTGGTTATTCTGAAACGAATACACCAGTCAATCGGCGAATTGTAGGATTTGATTGATTTTATCGATCGAAAATATTGATCTCCCTAACTGCGCTTGTTTGCAGAGTGGTTCTTAATCATATTGATGCGGAATATAGCACCAGCCAATGATAACATCAATGATCATTGTTTTCGTGTTTGTGTCCTTCTCGCTCCTTGGTACTTTTAATCACTTCTTCCTGTTCGGTGCCGATTTCTCCTCCCCCTTCGATAGCAACACCACTGGCGATGAAAACGGTTATTGTTTGTTGGTCTTTGATCTCATCTTTCTTGATTGGAGATTGTTTCATTTCACCCGCCATATGTTTTGCTGTTTCAGCACCTATTGTCTTCTCACTTAATATTCCTTGTACCCACACCTTTTTTCCTTCAGCGTCCCAGGGTACAAAGAATTTATAATCTTTAAATTCAACTCTGATGTTTATATCACTATCACCAAGAACCATCCAGCATCCTTTATTTTGACACACTTCGGAGATAACGCTTTCAATAAGAATCTCTTTTTTCCCGAAGCGTTTTTTATCTCCCAACAAATCTTTCATGGGCGTTGAATTTTTGAGTGTAATCTTTGAACCGTACCGCGTCCACTTGTTCTTCTCCTCTGAACTTTTCTTATCTCCCTGAATCTGTGCGAATAGTGCCGTTGATAGTGTCATTACGAACAAGGGTAAAAGAATAGCCAAAAATTTTTGACGAAATCTTCGTTTCATAATATTAAATCCTTGATAAGTGAATGTTTTAAGTTAGTCTTGAATTATTTATTCTACCTTTATCCCCCTAGCGCAACCATTTCGGTTTGATCTAGTTGAAGTAACTCATCCAAGTCAGGATGCTGTTTCCATTTTAGTATAACAGCTGCTCGAATTGTATCTTCAATAATATCTTTTGTTGCTCCGTTTCGGAGAAGTCGTTTCAAATCAAATGCTTCCCGAGTGAATAAACAATTTCGCAGCTTGCCATCGGCAGAAAGGCGCAATCTATTACAAGCATGACAAAAATGTTCACTCATCGTCGTTATAAAACCAATAATCGCATTACTCCCGGCAACGTAAAATTCTTTTGCTGGTCCATGAATTATTCCATTACCCTCCACTGGAATCAATCGATACTTTGTCTCGATGATCTCTTTCATAGTACGATAGGATAAAAATTTCACATCACTCCATCCATTCCCACGAAAAGGCATATACTCGATGAATCTCAGATTTAATGATAGGTTAGTCGCGAACTCCACAAAATCTAGCAATTCGTCATCATTGAATCCTTTCAAT
>DASRUF010000103.1:0-8806 GCA_035655575.1 Bacteroidota bacterium
GCTCAAGAATTTTATGAAGGCACATTCTCACGCACACTTATCGACAGTGCAGATTGTATAGTTATGGTTGGATTCCCATCCTCGGCTGCAAGCACATCGATGTTGCAGGAATTCCACGATCTCATTGTTCAACAAAAAAAACCGGTCTTTTTTATCAATGGAAAGACTCTTGATTACTCGAAGCTCAGTTATATCGAATCTCTGCTGCCATTCAGCTGGTCTTCTGTCCATACCACGGAGATGGAAGTTTTTCCTAAAATCATAGAGCGACACAAATTACATCCCCTCGTAAATTTAGATCGGATTGTTACCTCAGAAACGTGGCAATTGATGCCGCCGATTTTTAAACATCAAACTATCTTTCGGGAAAAACCGGAGGCAGATGTTCTGGCATCGGTGAAATTGCAACTGGAAATAGGCGAGCTTAATGAGCCGCTATTATTAACCAAAAATGTCAATCGACAAAGAATGCTTGGGTTTGTAGGTTACGGTATATGGCGTTGGCGATTACTTGCACAGGGTAATCCACAGACAGAACCATTTCTACCGTTATTGATGTCGAATGCAATACGCTGGTTGACGACAAAAGATGAAGGAAAGCACGTCGCAGTGACCCCAGTGAAGGATGCCTTTACGAGCGGAGAACCTATAGAGTTTACAGGTCAAGTGTATGATGAACAATTCCGCCCTGTGGATGATGCAAATCTTAGCCTTGATATTGTTCAGGGAAATGAAAAGTTTCAACTTGCGATGAATGCCATTGGCAGCGGGCGATATGAGGGTTTCATCGAAAACCTCGGAGAGGGGGAATATACTTTTTTGGGTAAAGCCACAAAAGACGGTAAGGTGTATGGCGAGGACAAAGGGCGATTCGATGTGGGGAACTTAAATTTTGAATTTTTACGCACTACAATGAACAAGCAACTGCTTGAACAAATATCCTTCACAACCGGCGCTAAGTATTACAATATACTACATGCCGATGGAGCGATGAAAGAGATTGCATCCCAAATTACGCTTACACCGAAAGAGAATATTCAGACGAGCGAAATCGAGCTTTGGAATTGGCAATATCTTGCGGCGATTACGGTGCTGCTGTTCGGCTTAGAATGGTACTTGAGAAAAAGGAATGGGATGATTTAAAACCTTAACAACCTTTCTCAAGGTATAACCTTTATTCTTCCCAAACACACCAGAATTGCTAACCAAATATAATACGCTTTCCACCTCAATAACCTTGACATCCGAAATAACATTTGGTATATTTGCACAGCTTATAGTACCATCTAATACAATTAACAAGAAAGTTATTGAAGAACAATTTAAGGGGTTCCTCATGAAAAACTTCTTGCTTCTCATCCTCCTCGTTCTCTGTGTTTCTACAGTTGTTGAAGCTCAGGAGGATACCTCCTCCGTACGAACTCCGGAGTTTCAATTTTCGAGTGGCTTGTCTATTCCATCGATACCATCTGAATTTCGCGATTATTGGAAGAATGGTATTACAGTGGGACTTGGATTTGGATATTCATTCGCGCAAGGATCATTCGGCTATGGTGGGATTCACGCACTGCTTGAGTATAATCGTTTCACATTCGATGATTCTGGTTTTATTAAGAGCAATAATCTTAGTGTGAGTGGATTAACACTAACCGGCGAATCTCGATCTACCATAACGTTGATGACAATATTCAAAGGAACGATAACCACAAATCGTAATTCAATTGCACCGTACTTCCTTTTGGGTATTGGATATTTCTACCGCTCATCGTATAGTATCAACGCTACTCTCCCTGGCACAGGAATAATTTATGAGGAAGGTTCAAAATCAGCAATTTCGTGGTCGGTTGGTGCAGGAGTAGATGTACCAATAAGTGATCGGTTGGTATTGTTTCTTCAAGGGAAATTTATTCTTGGTGTAACCGGCTCACCGGGAACGCAATACTATCCGTTGAACGCCGGATTGAGATTTCGGATGTGAGGTTGGAAGTGAAATATCTTTCCTTGCCGCTCATGCTATTTTTCTTTCTGTTCTCTGGTTGTCTTGTCAGTGAGATCACTGAATACAAATTGAAACTCAATGATGATGGAAAAAGTGGAACACTGACGATCATTCTTCATAATCTTCAGTCGGATGCTACTGGTTCCGAAGGACAGGAACATGATTTCGATGAGCTTATGAAAAACTGGAAGAGTGATCAATACCTCCTTGATCAGATGAACAAAGGAGCGTATGTGAAGGAACGGAAGGTAGCGGTAAAACGGGGAACTCTCGTCTGGACGGAAAACCTCCTTTTTTCAGATGTCAGTAAATTATTTCCCGAATTCGCCTGGGATGATACCGTGCGTATTCCTTTTAAGGATGCCGAAGCAGTTGTTGTTGAAACCAATGGGAAGATAACGAAGGAGAAGGATAAAATCATTGTTTGGTGGGAACCCAACACCCGATACTTTGAGCTTCAGACAAAATTGAGGGAGTTTAAACCGACGTCAAATTTTCTGAAACGATTTCACGCATATACGAAAAAATCAAAGTAAATCATTACCGCTTTCTTGCACGTTAAGATTCCTACAATCACTATCTATCAAAAACCCACCTGTACAACATGTCGCAGTGTCTATAAGATGCTTGTCGAAGCGGACGTCGATTTTGAGGCAGTCAATTATTACATCGATCCGATTCCCAGCACAAAGCTAAAAGAATTACTGAAGAAAATGAGAATGTCTGCTCGGGATCTTCTCCGAACAAAAGAATCGATCTATAAGAAACTGAAGCTATCACAGAAAAAACTTACGGATGCTGAGATAATTGATTTGATGGTGAAGTATCCGGATCTCATTCAAAGGCCCATTGTTGAGAAAGGCGCAAGAGCAATTCTCGCCCGACCCCCCGAGCGATTAAAAGAAATCCTCTAAGTTTCAATGATCATTATCTGAAAATGAATCTCTACATCCTTCGTCATGGGGATGCTTCCCAACAGAGCACTGATGATGCGAGCAGACCATTGACATCACTTGGAGAGCAGCAAGCGGAGTGGGCTGCAAAAGCTTTGAGAAGCTCTGATGTTGTTATTGATCTAATCCTATCCAGCCCTCTTCTACGCGCCAGACAAACAGCGGACATTGTTCAACGTGAGTTGAAAGTTCACGAACTACGACAAACTGATTATTTAATACCTGGAACAGATGATAACAAACTCATGTCGGAGATCAACAGCGTATCAAAATCTACCATTCTCCTTGTGGGACATGAACCACATCTGAGTATGTTTACTTCGTTGCTTATCAGCGGGACAAGAAATTCACAGATCGACATCAAAAAGGGTGGGCTACTTTGTCTCAATATGGTGGTGCCCATTCAGCCTGGAGCGGGAACGTTGAAGTGGCTATTGAAACCTGAGCAGATGAAGATTTTTCAATAGCACAGTTTTCATCGCTCGATAGGTTAATAGTGTATTGACGAAAAAGAAAGCAAAGATGTCATTCCGATACGCTTCTGATCGGAATCAATACCAAGCAGATGATGTTTTGCTCAACTCAGATGCTGACCAAGAGATCGTCAGCATAACGACGGGACTTCTTAGACAACCACTTATCAGTATTCGAAAAATCGACTGGTTTTCGCCTCCGCAAAAATGGTCCCTTTGATGAATTGGGTTAAAACCCCTCGCGATTTTTTAGAATTGTTCTCCACGAACTGAAGTTCGTGGCTATGAATTCTCTTTTTCAACACCCTTCTCGTCACAAGTTTTAGGAATTACTCCTCTTCGCTTTTTGGTAAAAATACTCCCTTTGATAATTTACACTCAGCTACTGCCCGATTAATCAGTTGAAGAATTCCCGTCTTCTCCATTAATGTACTTTTCGTAATTGCATCCTGCGGTTTTCCTATCGGATGATAGGGGACCTTATCAGATGTAAAGGTTAAGGTATCATATTCAGAATCGATTCTCTCACGGAATGCCCATACCTCATCAAACTCTCCATCGAATGAGGTGCTACGGACAACAAGTTGTCGGTTAACCCATTCTCTACTAGGGTCCATATCGATGTGGATGACAGCATCTATCATATTATCGAAATTATCATCCGCCCAATGGTTAAAGACCAGTTTACAATTGTTTACAAAATACTCTATTTGATCGTACGTCAGGTACTGCCCACGAACTGGATAATCCTCAGGGAAGTTTCTCTTTTTGAATGCGCCGGCACCGCCGACGAGCGCCATGTAATCAATATTCCCATCACCGTTTCGATCGAAGAGATATCCCCACGTGGAGGTTTTTCCCGTTGTTGGTTTCATACCGTCAAATTCCACTGTAAGTGATATCGATTTTTTTACATCTCGAATAGGTTGTAGTGTAACTGCGGCAATCAAAACTCGATCATATCCCCTAATGCCAATGAAAGTTACATATCGATCTTGTAACCGTTTTTGACATACTTTTACGAGTTCTTGATCGATAGGTGGAAAGGAGCAGACGGAATCTGCGTACCTGTAGAAGTCGATGATGTCGTTTCCTTGTGAGGTCGCAACATCGGGTTGAAAGATTGAAATACCAATAACGAGAGCAACAATAAGTCTGATCATAATTCTTTCTTCAAATGGTTCCCATGAAGTTTATTCAGCATTAAGTTCCTTTGCCTTTACTCTTCCCTTTTCTTTGTATGTGTTTTTGTTTATGGGCTTTCCTCATCTCGCGCATTGCCTTATTGAGCGTTGATGGATGGAGACCGAGCCGCTTTGCGATAACACCCCAACCCAATCCCTGAGACCGCAACACTAAAATTTCCTCAAGCGTCTTTTTAGATTTTAATCTTATGACACCAAGGAGATAGACCTCACCATATGAAATCTTGTAAGTAGTTACGATTCGATCACATTCCTTTGGTGGGATTCCAACTGTAACCTCGAGTTCTTTTAAAGTACCATCGGTATTCGCGGTTGCACTGATATTAATGTCCTTGATCTGTGCATCAAGATCAACATCGCCCGACTTCCCGTCATAACTTAGTCGGAAATCTTGGGCTACAACGGTTAATGCGAGACAAAAAAGAATTGTCAACAACAATTGAATTATTTTCATGTTCTCACCCTGTGGTTTTTAAGATGATTTTGTTTATTGATAACTGAGTCCCCCAAATTATAAGTCTTGGGTTAAGGATTTGGTATCTTCGATACCGAGTTTTCTTAAATAGGCGCCGGGTTCTAATGATTTGCCTGTAGCGTTACGGATGCGATCCATCCATTCTTCATATTCTCCTCTCGAATAGAGGTGTTCAATTATCCAGGATGCAACGTCGGGATTATGAAACTTTGAGTCACCGAATTTATTGGTCAACGCCTCTTGAAGCTGTGTTGCAATCATGGCAGCGAGGATATAGTTCTGATAGTAACACGGATATGAGGTGTACCAGATTGATGACGCATATTGATGCGGCTCTCGTTCACTCAATTCAACGAGTAAATATTTGTTGAACATGCTTCGCTCAAGAGCGACTAAATCCTGTTGAGGGTGTTTGTACATTTCGTATTCAAAGAAGAAATCTTTCAATAATCTCCGCAGCCGATAGAGGGAAGGAATGCGACGATCCATCATATACGACTCGATTTGCTTGGACGTAGCTTTCGTAAACATGGAAAGCCACAGCGAGTCTTCAGTAAATTCGCTGTGCATCTCCGCCACGCCTTCCTCGTATGCGGCGCATTGTGCGCCCGGAACCCATTCATATCCCTTGAAAATCGGATACTTCATATTGGTGTGAACGGCTTTTAAAGAGTGACCATATTCATGGAATGCAACAGCATAAAATCCCTTTCCTTTTGTTGGGTTGACTAAGAATCGTGAATCGGTTGGGATTTTGATTGCTAAACTTAAACCGCCGTAAGGAATATCCTTTATTACTTCCTTAATGGGAAGCGAATCGACAGGGAAACCGATCCCATGCTGGAAACGATGGATCACCGTAAACACTGAATCAGAAGGAAAATATTTATCGGGCAGTGATGCTGTCAGTCGTAGGGAGTAATCGAAATCCCAAGGACCGAAAATTTTCAGGTGTAATGTGGTTTTCGATGAGGCGACGAATTCTTCGAATGCAAATCGTGTTTGTTTTTCGAGGTCGGTTAATGTTTTGAGCAGCCACTTCTCATCAATCGATTGGAGATGGAGAGCGAGCGAAAAATAATTCTCGAAGCCATGTTTCTTTGATTGCTCATTTCTTAAAGAGATAAGCTGAGTCAAATCTTTGGCAGCAATCTCGGAAACCTGGGAAGTTACCGACCAGAGTGCGCGCCTTGCCAGTTGTCGTTTTTCTCCTCGCATCATCGTGGTCAGCTTAGCCCGCGTGATCGATGAACCTTTAAATTTAAATTTAAAATTTGTGATCTTTTGCTGGAGGGAATTTTCTATGGCAGCGATTTCAGGATTAGCGTAAATTGCGCCACCGATGAAGCACCTGTTCCAAAGCTCAAGTCTTCGAGCAAGTTGTTTATCGGCAAGAACATCCGATTTGTCTCGCCATTTCTCTATAATATGTCGTGCCGTCGTGTCCAAGAATATTTTTCCAAGCTCAGCTTTCGCTTCATCAAGGTTGTAGCTTCCCTCCTTCGAATAACTATTCCAATTCGCTATGCCCATTTGCATACAAGCATTCTCGTACCGTTGTTCCAGAGTATCAAGGTAGGAGATGAGTTCGTTTTTCGAGGTCACTTGAGGTTGCTCTTTACTGTTGCAAGCGATGAGAGTTACCACGATAAAAAAGCCGCATAAAAATTTCCAACCGCATTGGCTAAATACAGAGGATATTTTGATTGTTCGATACCCCCTCGTTTTCCTGTTGTCGTGGTAAGAATCATTGATGCCTGTCTGAATGTCCATCGGGGATATTGTCATGGGTTAAGCAGCAAAAGATAAGTAAAATTTATACAGTTGACAACTTGCCGCATTTTATTGGGTTAAGGCGATAAGGCATTATCATAGTCTTGATTCTCACACCCTCTTTTCTTATTATGAATGCAGAAGTTTGCTGTTATTCTCAAGTCATTTCCACCGCATATTTGGAGAACGATATTTCGCTAATCAATAAAAAGTACGAGAGAGAAACTCGAAGATATAAATCCACCATCGATAAACGGCTGCTGTCTTTTCTTGAAACCAGAAAACCAGCATCAGTGTATGACCCGATCCGATATGTTGTATCGGTCGGCGGTAAACGAGTTCGTTCAATTCTCCTTTTGCTCTCGTGTGAAGCAGTTGGAGGATCAGTACAATCTGCGCTTCCTGCTGCAGTTGCGATAGAATTGTTCCATAACTTTACACTCGTGCATGATGATGTGATGGACAATGCGAGATTACGCCGGGGAAAACCAACCGTCCATGCGAAATGGGATTCCAACGTAGCAATCCTCGCCGGAGATGAGTTGATTGCTCTGGCGTATCAATCATTGTTACAGACAAGATCTCGATACTGTGATCGGATATTCAACGCATTTACAGATGCGTTCATTCAAGTGTGCGAGGGGCAAGGGCTTGATAAGGAGTATGAAGTCCGTGACAGAGTGGATTTGGATGATTATCTCTGTATGATCAAGAAAAAGACGGGCAGAGTAATTGCAGCGGCAGCCGAGATTGGGGCTCTGATTGGTGAAGGGAGTGAGCGCCAAATTACCGCACTCCGACGATTCGGTGAATATCTCGGTAGAGCGTTTCAGGTTCAAGATGATATTCTCGATATCGCAGGAGATAGAGAGGAATTGGGAAAAGAAATTGGCGGTGATCTTAAAGAGGGTAAAAAAACGTATCTTTTACTCAAAGGAATCGAGCGAACAGAGGGATCGGATCGAAGATTGTTACAATCAATTGTTCGACGTAAAAAGATTACGCATAGACAAATCTCCCAAGTTCGAGAGATATACATTCGTGCTGGTGTGATCGACGAAGCAGAAAAAGAAGTTGCCCGAAGTACGCGTCGTGCGCAACGGTTTCTCGCATCGATAAAGAACGGACGGGCAAGAGATATCCTCCACTGGCTATCACAGCAGCTACTTGAGAGAAATAATTGAATGCTCTATGATTGAGCGTGAAGTTACTATCAGGAATCGGAGTGGACTTCATACACGGCCAGCAGCAACACTTGTGAAAGCGGCAGCAAAGTTCAAGTCTGATTTTTTCATCTACAAGGATAGCATGGAAATTAACGGTAAAAGTATTATTGGCGTCATGACGCTTGCTGCAGAACAAGGCTCGAAGTTGATGTTAAAATTCATTGGCGAGGATGAAGGGGAAGCCGCAGACTGTATAGTTCAATTATTCGAACGTGGATTCGACGAGTAAAACATGATCGATTACGTACCCTCAACGAAAAAAGAAATCATACTGAAAGGATTACCGGCATCGCCCGGTATTGCCATGGGGTCTGCCTGTCTCTATATCAAAGACATACCACGTGTGGAAGAGCATCGTATTGATGAGGGCAAAATCGAGCAGGAGATTGAACGGTTACGTCATGCGAATGAGAAATCAATAAAGGAATTAAGTAAAATCCTTGCCTTTGCACAGCAAAAGGTTGGAGAAGGCAAGGCGAAAATTTTCGAAGCGCAAATCATGGTACTTGAAGACCAAATTCTTAAGAAAACAATCACCGACAGAATTCGGTGCGAGAAGAAAAACGCTGAATTTATTGTCAGTGACGAGATTGGAAAGTATGCGAATCTTATGCTGCGCGCACACGATGATTATATGCATGAGCGTGCGCATGATATGGAAGACTTAAAGAACAGAATTATCCGCAACATGCAGGAGGAAAA
>DASRUF010000104.1:0-6883 GCA_035655575.1 Bacteroidota bacterium
ATATATTCCTTCCGTCGTAGTATCGATTTGAACAGCTTTGGCTTGTTGAGTCATTTTGCTGTATCGGTCTTTTCGATAATGTACAAAATGATTTCCGAACAAGGTTACACTGTTTCGAGAATCAACAATTCGAACGTTTCCTTGTGCAATGGATCGTTGTTCCTCACGAAAATAGGTAAACTCGTCGGCAGTCAATACCGACGTGGAATCCTCTACAGAGACGTTTGTTGCAAAATATGCTTTCTTCTCTTCCAAAAAATATTTTCCATAATTCGCCCGCAATGTTGTTGTGCCGTCCTCTAACATCACACGCTCAAACACCTCAGCGATCTTACTATCGCCGTAGTACATTCCCCGGCTTCCTACCATTCGTACATCTTTATCAATAACCTCGACCTCGCCTTCGAGCCAAACTTTATTGCTCCGAAGATATTGCATCGCTTTCTGACACGTGACAACAACATTATCTTGAGAAAATTTTACGTTCCCAATGAGTTCCCTCACGGGTTCTCCAGCGATTTCCAACCCTACCAAACTATCGGCATGATGTAAATTGATGACTTTATCCTTCTTCTGGCATAATACGCTAATACCGAAAATTCCGAATATGAACAAAAAACGAAGAGCAACCATTAGTTCTTTTATGATTACCGCAATAAGAATCATTCTCGGACTTTTGCTTTTCCTGCCACTCGGAATATCTTATAATTTTTCAAGCTTTGATTCGATTCTAGGCCATGTCCCTGAATCTGCTCTGTCGGAGAGATAATTTCTACATAAGACTCGGTATGAACTTTTTGAGTTTTGTTCGACCAGTATAACTCCTCGGTCTTTAACGTTGTACCGCTATCCGAAATAACAACAACATCATCGTATGCTTCAAAATCATACGTTATATCGTTAACACGTCCACGCTTTGCCGTCAAGAGCGATGTATGGCGTTCCTGTTCATCGAAAAAATCGACAGTGATACTACTGTCGAGGAGCGTGTACTTTTTATCAGCGAACGATGAGATATACCCTGCCTTAAGAATTCCACTGACCCGCCCAGAATCTGTAAAGGTTATTGTTGCATTCCAACTTTCTTGCGATGGAATATCCTGTCCCATCTGAATCGAAGAAATTGATGGCTTGATCTTTTCTCCGCAAGCAGTGAACATGAACGCAATGAAAATGAATGTAGCCAGTGTCAAAGTTGCCCCAGCCAATCGATTTAGAGTTGGATAAATGAATAGCATGAAATCGCTTTACGGGTTTTCTCCGCTCAACCCTGCTTTCACGAGATCATGAAGATGAATCATGCCGATTGGTCGATGCTTATCATCAACAATGATAAGTTGCGTTATACTGTGAGCTTCCATTTCCTGTAAGGCGAGAGCAGCAAGAAGATCTTTTTTGATGGCTTTGGGATGTTTCGTCATCACCATTTCCGCTGTATGATTACTGATGTCTGTGGTAATCTGAAGAAGTCGTCGAAGATCTCCGTCGGTGATTATTCCTGATAGTTTATTATCATTATCGACAACACATGTTGCGCCCAATCTTTTCGTTGTCATTTCGAGGATTGCGTCACGAACTGGGACCCGTTGTTTGACGATCGGAACTGCATCCCCTTTGACCATTAACTCACCAATTTTGAGGAGAAGACGTTTCCCTAAGCTACCTCCCGGATGATACATCGCAAATTCTTCTGCAGTAAAATTGCGTTTATCGAGGAGCGCCATAGCGAGTGCATCACCAAGAGCGAGCGTTGCGGTTGTGGATGCCGTCGGCGCGAGATCAAAGGGACATGCCTCTTCTTTGACACTAATATCAAGGACAATATCCGCTGATTGACTGAGCTTAGAATTAAGATTGGCAACCATAGCTACAATCGTTACACCTATCCTCTTGAACAATGGAAGTAATTGTTGAAGCTCTGCAGTGTCGCCGCTCTTTGAAATGCAAATCACCACATCCTCCTTTCGCACCATCCCAAGGTCGCCATGGACCGCATCTGAAGAATGGAGAAATAAGGAGGGGGTGCCTGTGGAATTTAACGTTGCAACGATTTTTCTTGCAATGCTGCCCGACTTTCCCATACCAGTAATAACAACCCTACCATTACAGTTAATAATGGCATCAACAACTTTTGCAAAATTAGCATCAATTCGGTGTTCAAGCGCAGCAACGGCTTCTGCCTCGATACGAATGACTTCTTTACCTCTTTCGATGATTGTCTTGGTTTCTTTCATTCCTGCTCTTGAAGCAATTTTTCTCTCATCCAATTGAAGTTGGGATAAGATTCTTGGATTGTAAAATCATATCAATGACCTCACGAACTGCGCCTCTGCCACCAGCAGATTTCGTGACATAATCAACTCCATGGCGTACTATCGACACTGCATCACAGGGTGCGGCACTGAAGCCAACTTTTTTTAATAGCGGTAAATCGAATTCATCATCACCGATAAAGCAAATTTCATCATCTCGTAATCGGTATTTCTTTTTGAGTTTCTGGTAAATGGAAACTTTGTCCATCGTATTTTGATAAAGTTCTTTTACTCCAAGTCTCTTCATCCGAAGTTTTGTGACTTTTGATGTTCTCCCTGATATCACAGCAAGCTTTAATTTATATTCGAGAGCACGGGTAATTCCGTAACCGTCATGTGCATCGAAACATTTATACTCAGTACCATCATTGCCAAAAATGATTCGACCGTCCGTCAACACGCCGTCGACATCGAGCAACACCATGCGAATGCGGTTGAGTTTGGAATGTGATACCTGTCTTCGAGCCACGATTATTACAAGCTTGTTTGAAAGACCAAAAACGGACCGTTGAAATGATGCTTGATAGTAAAAACCTCTAATTGCGAAAATAACGACCACGCTTTGCGCTCATGAAACGCCGTTTCCATTCTTTTCCGATGAAGACGGTCATCTTCCTTCGTATCGATTGGCACGACGAAGTTGAGTGTGTTATCGCCAATCTCAGGATATTTTGCTGGATTGAGGATATTGCCCTGTGGAACTACATCAACCGACATCTTGAGATCTACTTTCAAACCAGAATTAGGATGAAAGCTTAAAGGTTTCGTAAAAAGTTTTTCAAGTAAATCCATTTCTCCTTGAGTAAAAGAAATGTGTCGATCAGGGAACAGTGTTCTAACTAGTACTTCTCGAGCAGGGACCGTTTCGAAAAAGGCACCGCTTATCAAACATACTTTATTTTTCCCATTAGCACTGTTCTTGCCTCTCAGCAAATAGAATAACGATCTCTTAGAACTTCTTAAGAAATTCAAGGAAGAATTTTTGATATTAAGAATTTTGGGATTTACATAAGAACTCGGAATTGGAGGATTAAGTTTCAGCGGGTGATATTTTTTTCTCTCTACAATCGAAAGAACTTCTCCTCCTTGGAAAAGATCGTCTGATACGTTTTGCTTTAGGATAATATTCGGAAAACCGTTCGGATGGAAATACTCGAATGATGACCTTTCAAACGGAAAGTCTACAAGCTTGACGTCCTTAGTCAAATTCTTTTTTGATTCAACTATATCGGCATATAAGTGGTGGATGGAATTTAGCATGTTGATCATGCCTCCGTTACCATATCCTGTAACATAACACCGTTAAGAGTAACCACAAATCCATTAGTTTGTGATTCTTGCAATATCGCTTTAAGCTTTTGTTTGATGTTTTCAGTGAAAGATTGCCGTGACAATTGCACATCACTCGTTAACTTTAAGATAGAACGATGCTTATATCTATCTTTCTCTGTTCTTACATCCTTTAGGTTTGTGAATAGCATCATCTTCACAAGACCATCTTTAATATCAGATAGAGCTGGTAAAAGAGATTTCTTACTATGTTTCCCTTCGATCAATTCTATTTCATTTCCACGAATTTTTATTTCGTCAACCGTTAAATAATAGTACCCACCAAGATAATTTTTAATTGTGATTGTCGCTTTTTCGCCTGTCAAGCTTTCTTTTGGTTGTTTTGTTAAACTCTCTCTTCGTTGAGCATCGTGAGCTAACCTTCTTGAGAGGCTCATAAAATTCTCTTTACCTTTCAACAACTCCTTAATCCTTTCTTCGGCGGATTTCTTTGAATGCATTTTTACTCCTAATCTTTTTGAAGTCGTGGAATAGGCATTCAAAGCCATTTGACATATTTTTCCTACTCGATTTATTTGATCAAGATTCCAATGCAAAGAGTCAGATTGATAACTTAATAGCCTGCGTAGTTCCCCTGAAATATGGTTAAGATCAAACCTTTGAGATGCGATTTTATTCTTGTATTTCTTACTCTTTGCAGCATCGCGATAATAAGAAATAATCGTATATATACCCAAAAGACTCATTAGAGAAACTGTATCCCACTGTAAATAATCTCGGTCTCCATCTAAACCTTCGTCCTTGTAAATCGGGATAATTGTAACTTTCTTTCCATGAAACGACAAACTATTGTATACTCTAGCATAAGGATATGTTCTTGTTCTTTTCGCCGAGGTCCACCAACTTACAGCAAATTCTTTTCCCTCAATCTTTAATAGAAAGGTTCCTATCCTTGGGAATGATTTCTGAAGATTACTTATCTCAAAAGTTTCCAGCTCACGACATATAAGTGGAGTATACTTGATACCCGTAATTTTAGCTGATACATCCATAAGGATATTTTTCTCTGACGATCACTTCAAATGTATCGTGCGCAGCGAGGAGTTCAACTTGCCCATTGATTCCGAGTTTTTTCTCAATAATCTTTCTCAGTGATTTCCTTATCTCAATCCCTATACTGTTCCGATTTAACTGCCTAGCGATCTTCATGGTCGTCCCGCTGCCAGCAAAGGGATCTAGAACTGTTTCACCAACGTAGGAAAACAGAACAATAGATCTGTAAGCTAGTTCATTGGGAAACGCTGCAATATCTTTCTCTAATACAGAACCTGGCAAAACATTTGTCATTTCCCAAAGGGTTGAGAACCACTTTTTTTCATTAAACTCTTTGATGTTGATCTTTGACGCTTCACGGACTTGTTTTGAAATTGATCTATAATCGAATTTTCCTTTTTGGAAGATAAGAATACTTTCCAAAAGGTTATCAGGGTAAAAATACATCGGGTAAGGATTCTGTAGGAGAACTCCGCTTCTTCTACTGATTCGAAGATAACCGTCCGGTTTTTTCCAGATCATTCTATCTCTGTACCGAAATCCAGCTTGTTGAAAAATCTTGGTGGCATCAGCCACAATCGGATATTTCTCACCATCCACAAGCATATCGTCAATGTTTAATACGAAAATCCTACCCTGTTGAAGAACTCTAAAAGATTCCTCTGCAACTCTCTTTAACACGCCAAGATATTGTTCATAGCTTTTAAATAAACCCTTATAATCAAAAGGAGCATTGTAGTATGGTGGAGAGGTAAGAATCATATGGACCGATTCACTTGTTATCTCCATCATATTCATTGAGTTGCCGAATATTATCCTGTGATGTGTAGGCATCGTCTATCGTTCAGACAAGTCTATTAATTTCTTCACCACCCTATCAATCTCCACAACCTGATTCACCAAATCATCGAGCAGATCAAGTTTCAACTGACTTGCGGCATCGCTGAGAGCTTTCTTCGGATTGGGATGGACTTCGACGAACAAGCCGTCCACGCCAACTGCAACTCCTGCACGTGCTATTGTAAAAATAAACTCCGGTTGTCCGCCCGAGCGATATTTTTCACCGCCCGGTAACTGTACCGAATGTGTCGCATCGAGGATGACAGGATACCCCATGTCTCTCATAATTTTCAACGATCTCATATCAACGACAAGATTGTGGTATCCGAATGTTGTTCCCCTCTCGGTGAACAAGATTTTCTTGTTTCCAGTCATTTCTACTTTTTTTGCAGCGTGCTGCATATCATCTGGAGCAAGAAATTGACCTTTTTTAATATTCACAACTTTACCGGTTCGCCCAGCCGCTTGCAGTAATTCTGTTTGGCGACATAAAAAAGCTGGGATTTGAAGAACATCGGCAACTTCCGCCGCGACTTCTACTTCCTGTTCTGAATGGACGTCCGTTAAAATCGGTACACCTATGTCTTCTCGAACGTCAAGAAGAATTTTGAGTGCATTCTCCATCCCAAGTCCCATGAATGCCTTCCCACTAGTACGGTTGGATTTCTTATATGACGATTTGAAAATAAATGGAATCCCGTATTTCTTCGCAATCTCCTGAATTCGTTGTGCTGTCTTCAGCGTGGTATCGCGATCTTCAACAACGCAAGGACCAGCAATAAGAACAAGTGGATTGCCCCCTCCAATCTTAACCGTACCAATTCGAATGGTCATGTCGCGATTGACACTTTCAGTTTTATTAATACGCCCTCTGATTCTACAACGATCATAGCAACTGCTGAACCATCCGAGACTTTTAGCCCGCCAAGATTTTTCTCATAACAATCAATGGTCACTAGATACTCTTCCTCGTCTGAGCTAATGAAATCAACATGACATCAAAATACCTTTGAAAAAGGCGATGGGATTCATATGAATTTTGTCCATTTCGCTCTTTGCATGTAAATTCAAGCTCATATTTGCTTACATTGAACAAAGCACCAAAAAACGCATGCGGAGAGGGATAGGAAGAATTCTATTGTAAAGTTTTATCTTCCATGGTTCTGCTAAAAGTGATAGCATTAAAGATTTTCGAGTGCTTTCCTCTAATTCCGATTTGCTAAAAGTAACAAATTTAAGATGAATATCAAAAGAGATTGCATCTCTTGTCGCTTTCACGTATTTTCAGAACATTCATGTTGACTCTGAAAGCATACGCAAAAATAAACCTTGGCCTCCACATCCTTGGCAAACGGGGGGATGGATACCACAACATTGAGACTATTTTT
>DASRUF010000105.1:0-3182 GCA_035655575.1 Bacteroidota bacterium
TGATTGACCTTGAACCTCTTCGTCAAGCGGGGTTCAAAGTTCTTGTTGATCCGATGTGGGGGAACGGCGCAGGATGGTTTTCTCGACTGTTGGGTGGTGGAAAGACGGAGGTCATCGAAATCCATAGTGAGCGTAATCCTCTATTTCCTGAAATGAGTCGACCTGAACCAATTCCTCCCAACATCGACGCAGGTTTGAAGAAAGCAAAAGAGCTCCACGCCGATGTCGTGATTATTACGGACGGTGACGCTGATCGCTGTGGTTTTGCTGATGAGCATGGAGTTTTTCTCGATCAATTGCGAGTTTACGGTTTACTTGCCATGTATCTTCTCGAAGTTCGTAAACAGCGAGGTGCGATAGTTAAGACGCTCTCGACAACATCAATGTTGGATGCTCTGGGAAGAATATATAATGTTCCTGTTCACGAAGTTGGAGTGGGATTCAAATATGTGGCGCCGAAAATGATGGAAACTGATGCGATCATCGGGGGTGAGGAAAGCGGCGGCTATGCTTTTCGTGGGCACGTGCCTGAGCGGGATGGTATTCTGGCAGGACTCTTCTTTCTCGACTTCATGGTGAAGACAAAACTCAAGCCATCTCAGTTACTCCAGAGGTTGTTCGAAAAGGTTGGTCCGCATTATTACGATCGAGTGGATATCGTTATCGAGGCACATCAAAAGGATCCTATTCTCCACAAGCTCAAAGCGAATCTACCGAGGACGATAGCAGGTTCAGAAGTTGTGAAGACCAATCTCTCTGATGGATTTAAGTTCATACTCAGCGATGGAAGCTGGTTATTGATACGGTTCTCAGGGACTGAGCCATTAATCCGAATTTATTCGGAAGCATTGAGTAAAAAACAGATTGAAAGTATTCTCGCCGCGGGAAGAGAATTAATTCACGGTGAATGAAAGGATTAACATGAGACCTTGCCATTAATTCATTAATCGTTTACCCTGTTCTATAAGTCGTAGATCGTGAATACCCCTCCACCCCAACTTGGTCTTCGTCCAAATCTCGCCCAGTTCTCTCTTCTAGTTCTCATCAACGCTTTTGTCGGTGCTATGGTGGGAATGGAGCGGTCCATTCTGCCATTGATCGCTGAGCGAGATTTTGGAATCGGGTCTCATAGTGCGATTCTATCCTTTCTCATCAGTTTTGGGATTGTGAAGGGGCTAACCAATCTTCTTGCGGGGAGGTATTCTGATATATGGGGAAGAAAGAAACTTCTTATTATCGGTTGGATTATCGGCATGCCGGTCCCGTTTTTGCTCATATGGGCGCCCTCATGGTCGTGGATAATCATTGCCAATGTTTTATTAGGAATCAACCAAGGACTTTGCTGGTCAACTACAGTTATCATGAAAATAGACTTAGCAGGACCTAAGCAGCGTGGACTTGCAATGGGACTCAATGAGTTTGCCGGGTATCTTGCGGTCGCATTAGCGGCTTACTTTACTGCAGTCATCGCGGAGCAATATGGACTAAGGCCATATCCGTTCTATCTTGGTGTCGGATTTTCTGTGGCAGGTTTTTTTCTGTCAATATTTTTTGTGAAAGAAACTCATCACTTTGCTCGGCATGAATCAGATCAAATTTCTTATCAGGAAAGAATATCATTCAAGGAAGTATTCTATCGTACATCCTGGCAGAATAAAAATCTCTTTAGTTGTAGTCAGGCAGGACTGGTGAATAACCTGAACGATGGTATGGCATGGGGATTGTTTCCGTTGTTCTTTGTGTCAATAGGTTATTCACTTCAGCAAGTAGGTTTCTTGACAGCAATCTATCCTGCAACATGGGGCGTAACTCAATTACTAACAGGAGCAGTTAGTGATTATCTTGGGAGGAAATGGTTAATCGTCGCCGGCATGTGGCTTCAATTTCTGGGGATTATCATGATCGGTATTTTTCCGTCGTTGGGGTTTCAAGTTTGCGCGGCAGTCTTTTTAGGATTCGGTACTGCGATGGTCTATCCGACATTACTCGCGGCGGTGAGCGATGTCGCACATCCCGACTGGCGAGCGTCAGCCGTCGGTGTGTATCGATTATGGCGTGATCTTGGCTATGCAATTGGTGCGATCCTATCTGGGATTCTCGCAGACTTGTTCGGTGTCGGAGACACAATTATCGTTGTTGGTTTTTTGACATTCCTGTCTGGTGTTATCGTTGCTTTTCGATTTCGAGAGACGAGGAAATCGTAGTGAAGTTCTTAGTATTCGGAGAACACAATCTGCTTTAGATTTGGACACGGGATGTATTCAGCTGCTCAGCTAAAAATAATGCAGGAGGTTATTACGTTTATCGTATTTGCAGGGTTTTCGTTTTTCTATCTCAGAGAAGAATTGAAGTGGAATTATATTGTTGCGTTTTTCCTTATCTTAGCAGCAGTTTTCTTCGCATTCAAAGAATGGTGATGTGCTATTTCAAATTGTTATGATTTTCATCCGGAAATGTCTACATTTAAGTGAAAGTGACCCGAAGAAGTTATTCAGGGGAACTTATTTCTGAATTGATAATGTTTATTCAATCACATTGGAAATCATATGAATATCGGTAAAACATCATCTATCGTATTAGGAATGGTATTGCTTCTGGGTGCATCGGCTTGTGAAGCAGTTCAGACAAAAAAACAAACTGCGAGTGGGAAAATCGAAAAGGTTAACGACTCTTCGAGTTCATCCGAAGTGAAAAAAATCAATGCCAACTATGGGAAATTCGATTTTAAATTAGCAACGTTGGATGGCAAATCAATTCAATTATCAGATTATGCAGGGAAAGTCGTTCTCGTAAACATCTGGGCACCATGGTGTGGTCCGTGTCGGAAGGAAACCCCGGGATTTGCAAATCTTTACAAGGAATATAAAGAGAAAGGATTCGAAATTGTTGGTGTAGCGGTGAATACAAATCTAAAAGATGTTACGTCATTCATCAACCAATATAAAGTTCCATGGCCCAACGGAATTGATGATGCTGTAGCTCGTGCTTATGGTACGTATGGTTTACCGGATAATTACCTCTTCCGAGCGGACGGCACGCTTATCAGACGATTTATCGGAATGACGAGTGAAGGAACATTAAAACCGTTAATCGAGGAAGCATTGAAACAAATAGCAGTAAAGGAATCGAAATGACCGAGCAATATTCACAACACATTATAACATTAGAGGAGTAATTCTATG
>DASRUF010000106.1:0-3524 GCA_035655575.1 Bacteroidota bacterium
GCACTCGATGAGTTGACCTACCCGAAATGACAAAAGGATGCCTTTCTTTACCCAAGTGTTAACATGCCAGGTGCCACTGTAATACTCGGCAGCTCTAATCTCGCCGCGGTTGAGCATCGTTTTGAACTGTTCAACGGTATAAAGAGCATCGTCGTGATCAATTTTTTCTGGCGAAATATCAAACAGGCGCTCAATCGTTTGTTGAAGAATCATACTAATCAATAAGATCTAATTCTTCTAAAATGTTTTTTAGATTTCTTCTATACTTTTTGCTCAATGGAACTAACGGCAGTCTATATCGTTCCTGAATAAACCCCATCATTGCAAGCGCAGCTTTGACAGGGATGGGATTTGATTCAACGAAGTTGAAATTCATAAGAGGCAAGAGATTGTAATGCAGTTTTAACGCTTGATCGAATTTCCCCTTCAAGCATAAGCCCACAATATCTGAAAAGAGTTTTGGTGCCTCATTAGAAACGACGGACACAACCCCATCAGCTCCAAGAGCGATCAGCGGTAGGGTAATGGCATCATCACCCGACCAGATGCCAAATCCTTTCGGTCGGTAATGAAGAATTTCCATGATCTGAGTGAAGTTTCCTGATGCCTCTTTGATCCCCACAATGTTTGGTATTTCTTCAGCTATTCGTAAGGTGGTTTCAGCGACAATATTACTTGCTGTCCTTCCCGGAACATTGTAGATGATTATGGGAGCATTCACAGCATCGGCAAGGGCGGCATAATGTTGGTAAAAACCTTCCTGAGTTGGTTTATTGTAGTATGGAGAAACAGAGAGAATACCATCCGCCCCAGATTGCATTGCTTGTTTAGCAAGCTTGATTGCTTTTTGGGTAGAATTGCTGCCTGCCCCAGCAATGACTGGAACGCGTTTTTTTGTATACCTAACGACAAGCTCGAGAACGCGCGCATGCTCGTCATCATCGAGGGTTACGCTTTCGCCTGTTGTCCCCGTTGGTAATAATGCGGCGATATTATTGTTAATCTGAAAGTTGACCAGCGACTTGATTGCCTCTACGTCGATGTCACCCTTTTTATTGAAGGGAGTGATGAGGGCAGTGCCAACGCCGCGAAATAGTAGTTTTTTTGTCATATCAAATGGAGGTTAATACATCTTTCATAGTGAAGAATCCCTTTTTATCGCAGAGCCACTCGGCAGCGATAAGTGCACCGTACGCGAAACCACTTCTATTTTTTGCACGGTGAGTAAGCTCGATGCAATCCGCATCGGAATCGAACATCACCTGGTGTGTTCCAACAACATTACCGATTCTTGTTGAAGTTACGTGAACCTGTTCGGGTTGAATTTGCTTATGCGCAGTTTCGTTAAGCATTTCTTTTTTATTATGAATATGTTGAAGGATAATCTGTCCTAATGCGAGCGCTGTCCCACTTGGGCTATCAGCTTTTCCGCGGTGGTGCATTTCATGAATGGCTACATCATATACATTGAACTTGTTAATATAGTGTGCCGACGCGGTAACAATCTGATAAAAAATATTTATCCCAAGTGAAAAATTTGGTGAATAGAGAAAACCGATCTTATGAGACCTCACAATCTTTTCGATATCTTTTAATTTATCATACCATCCCGTTGTGCCAATGACAATATTTTTTCCCGCTTCTGCAACAGCTTTAACGATATCGAGGGTTATTCTTGGGTTAGAAAAATCGAGACAGACATCTACATCTTTTAGCGATTGCTTCGTCAGCCCAATACCATTATGATTGTTTTTTGAATCGAACACATGTTTAATAATGACTTTTCGTTCCGCTCCAACTTTCTCGATTTCTTTACCCATTTTCCCATAACCGATCAGGGCAATATTCATGTTGTGCTTACCTCGGTTGATATATCGAGTAAACGGAATGTTGACAACTTGTCAATTTGAAGAGACCCTTGCAGTCGAGACTTAAATGCAGCTACTTGGTTAGCAAAACGAACCGAGTTTGATATATCATTTGTCTTCATGAAATGTGCACAGTACGCTGCCGCGAATACATCGCCGCAACCGGTCGGATCAACTGATAATTCTGGTTGCATCCCTGGAATATCAAACCGCTGGGCATGCTTGTGCTCATCGATAAACACGGTACAACCACGCTTTCCACGAGTGATGATCATTGCTCTTGTATTCAAAGCAAGTGTTTGGTTTGCGAGATTCACCTCATCCAGTTTTTCAGATGAAAGGGTATGAGCTTCCCGTTCATTCATTTGGGCTGTATGAAGCATAAACAACCAGCGTCGCCAAGCATTGACTGGTCGGAAAAACCGTGTAAAGTTTTCATTAATCCCAAGTGTCAGGCTATGGATGTCCATATAGATCGGTGTGTGATGATCACGCGTTTCCATTCGTATTTCGTCTAGCGTTTCCAAAGTAATATCAAAACCAGAAATCATATTTATGAGAAGCATGTTAGTTTTAAGATACGGACGAATCCTTTTTATTGCAATCGGGTCAGCTATAAATCTTGAGCATTCCACTCGGTCTGCTGAATCGTTGTAAAGTAAATGAACCTGATTTGTCGGTCCTGCGAATTTGTAGATACCTGATGAATCAATATTTGAATACAATTTTACATGCTCTAGAAATGGTTCATATTCTTCTTTTCCCACGCCGAATATAGGGGAGATAGTGTCTTGTGATGGAAGAAGATTTGCTAACGTGGCAAGGGAAAAATAGATACCACCGTAACTACGGGTTTCCTTTCCATCGGGATGGCGGATAATATCAAGACAGAGATGTCCGATTAGAGTAATAGTCATCGAGAAGAATCAACTACCCATCCAAACGTGGTCGAACACATTTTTATTAAGAGATGATGCAAACATCAGGTATTATATTTTTGCCGTATAAGGGAAATTGCCTGCCTCGCAAATACGCCATAATGCTTGACAGGAGAAGTTGTTCTGATAAAGAGCATTACCAATGATGACCGAATCGACGCCGACAGATTCTATTTCTTGTAATTTCAACAAATCCTGTAGACCATAAATGCCGCCATGTACGGTAACACGCAGTCGAGTTTGTTCTGCGAGAACCTTAATATCCTTAATATGAGTTTCCGTCATCGGCTCATCAATTGCGGTCCAGGTATATACGATTCTTTTAAAACCCATCTGTTTTGCATTCAAGGCAAGGGATATTGGCATTAGACCGGTCTCTTCTTTTCGCCCCATCATTTTTACAAAATTGTTTTGCACGTCAATGCTAAGAACTACTTTGTTTGGACTAAAAGTATCGAGTGCTTTTTTTGCCTGATCAGGATTATCAATCATCATTGTTCCGATAATAACACGATAAGCACCGATGGAAAATACTCTCTTAATATCTTCAAAGGTACGTAATCCCCCACTCGTCTCGATTGGAATATCAACTGTTTTGACCATACGCTCAATAATTTCAAAGTTCACAGGATGACCCTCAATTGCACCATCAACATCAATCACGTGCAGACATTTTGCATTTTCTTTTCTCCATAACTTAGCCATTTCAATTGGGTCA
>DASRUF010000107.1:0-3703 GCA_035655575.1 Bacteroidota bacterium
TGCCGGGTGAATACTCCCAACGAAGAACAACGTTTGTGTTCAATGATTGTCTATTGAAGTCTGGATTACCAGTGTAGGTAACAGTATCAAACTCCGACGGTGATATTAACCTGCGAAATTTATCATAATGTCCCTTCGCGAGAAAGACCTGACTGTAAAACTGTAGTGTAAGCTCCCGTGTGAAAGTTATTGTACTCCTCAACGTTAAATTGAATTCATCTGTGCTTCGGTTACCGAAAATGCTTGCTGTTGTTCCTCCAAGTGAGATGTTGTCCACCCACGCTTCTAAATGACGAACGATTCCATATTCAGACTCAAGTTCAATTTCCATCCACGATTCGGGTTTCAGTTCAACTCCAAGCTGCGTAGAAATCATTCCTCGAGATCGTTCCCCACCAATACTTTGCGCTAAGTTCACAACAACATTACTGCGAGAATCTGTAGTAAGTTGTACTCTCGCAAAATAATTCGCTGGTTTACGGTACAAACCATTTCCCCTTGTTTCACGATGATCATACAGTCCAGCATCGATACCGGTACCGAAACGCAAAAACCAATAATTTGTAAACAAGAGATCTGTATTCAAGGCAACCTGTCGAAACAAATTTGCTCCATCAAAATCCCATCGGTGATGGGTAGATATCCCAATCCTATAATTGCGCACAACATCGCTCGGTTTATCCTCTTTATAATCGAGCTCGCCAGAATATCCAATGTCATTAGGGCTGAAAAAAAATCCGACATCATTGATGTTATATTTCTTTGAAGTGTAATCGGCATTGAGAGACCAAAGCCAATGTTCACCCCCTGTTTTCGCAAAGCTCCATTTGCCTGCAGATCCAGTAACTCTATCATTATCAGGATTCGTTGTATGGGAAAAAGCAAGAAATCCATTCAGCAAATATGTGTTGTTGTCGAGCCTTAAATTCCAATCGTATCCGTTTGTGAACGAGGGGAAGCGTAATTGCTTTTCAACAGATGTGAAAATCGCCCCAACATTTGAGCCATCCAAGATATCTTGCTTTACTCGCAAAACATTATAATGTGCAAAAGGCTCTAACATCTGCTCATACTGTACACCGGAAGTATCTATGATTCCTTTTTCCTCCCGTGTGATTGCTTGCAAGACTCCGATGGAAAGTCCGCCGTTTGTTTTGCCGCTGACCTTTGCAGCACCCAAAATGGCTGTGCGCTGTGGAAGATCGATAATTTTTCCACCAGCAGGAACATCAACTTCCTCAGATGAAATAGCTCGGCCTATCCGACGCGAATAAAACATGCCCGGACCTTGCCCTCCACCGAACGTTGTGAATCGGATAATTTGCGTTCCTTCAATGAAGAATGGTCTTTTTTCAGGGTAGAATGTTTCAAACGCAGAGAGATTGAGAACTGCAGGATCCGCTTCAACCTGACCGAAGTCTGGATTCACTGTTGCATCAAGACTAAAATTGCTGGAAAGACCATACTTCAC
This sequence comes from Bacteroidota bacterium, assembly GCA_035655575.1. Lineage (GTDB taxonomy): Bacteria > Bacteroidota > Ignavibacteria > UBA10030 > SZUA-254 > DASRUF01. The sequence continues at coordinate 1,472 of DASRUF010000107.1, forward strand.
ATCGACGCCAGCATTTCCAAGAAATTTTTGATTTCTCTCAATATAAGAGGACGCAGGTTCGTAACGCTGTTTACCGAGAACAAACGGTAACACGTCAAATTGTCGGGGTTCTGGTAAATTCCTTAGTCCTAACAAATGACCATAACGAGAAATAAACCCGCTTTGACTTTTTGGTGTGAAAGCCCAACGATCCGATTCTTGTTTACGGCTGATGTAGCGCAAGAAGTTAATTCCCCAGACATCTTCAGCGGTATCTAAGGGCATAGCTCGATACCGTAAGACGTGAAATGGGATTTTGATTTCCGCAGACCATCCATTTGGAAGAATTTTCGTTTGCAGATCCCACACCGGATCCCATGATTCATCCTCCCTGTTTGCGTCGTCATACTGAAGAATATCCACCTTGACGCCAGCGGCATTGAACGTAAATTCATATCCTGTCTGGTGATCATGGTATGAATCGATACGAATCGACGCACGATCCGATTCAATCTCATTATCGCGTCGGGTAAGGCGAGCCACAATGTTATCAGGTTCTGAATCGAAGAACATGCAACCGAAATATAACGCTTCGTGATCGTACAACACACGTATCTCTGTGCGTTCTGAAGCGGCTTGCCCCTCGTCCGGGTCACGTTGAATAAAATCAGTTGTAACATTGGCAAGACTCCAGATTGAATCGTTTAGATGACCATCAATTTTCGGTGGATCTATGATACGAATAGCACGAATCGAACGGGGGTTGTCGCCAGCGTGGAGGACAAAAGTAAAGAGACCGATAAGAAAAACAAGTTGAAAAAACTTCAATGAAATAGCGGAGATTATTATGAATAGAGACTGAATTGCGGATTGAAAATAGTAAAATTGGATGGGATTTACAAAAAAGGGTTGGAACTCAATTCTAGCTCAGCGGATCAAGATCGCTGGAAACTTGGGCTTTCTTGATCACAATATCTCACTCGGCACTATCCACGCCCTCTCGTTCCCAAGATGTACGATGTGAATTGTGGCGTGGTACTAACTAATCCAGAGGCGGTAAAAATAACTTCTAAGGATTTAAATGACCCTCATTTCTAACATACCCTCCCATCTGCTTTGATTACTTTTCCCGTAAAATCTCGTATAGCGCTGTACGAGACTTTTTACTGCCGATGCTACCTAAATAATGGATCGCATTTAATCGAAGATCATAATCCTCGTTCGTTCGAGCTACCTTTGTTAAGAAGTCCACAGCGTTGTCATTCCCAATTTCTGCAATTGAATAGAAGATCACTTCTCGCTGTTCCTTTCGACGTTCAGGTACAGCGTTAAATAGTTCGATCAGAATTTCAACGGAGCGATTTTTATCTTTCGTCCGCATTCCGATAAAATCGATAGCATTATTTTGAATTTCCTCACTTGTATCGTTCTTGGCGACTTCAAGAAAAATTGGCAATGGATCGTTCTTCTTGAAATCAACCAATTTCATCATCGCCGTGATACGTAACTCCTTATGTTGAGATTTATTAAGTACAATCTCTTTGAGGGTTTGGTATGTATCTGAATCTTCCTTTTCACCCAATGCATGAAGTGCTTCCATTTTCAACTGTGTATCTTTATTAAGTTCACCACCAGGAGGAGCGATCGTATACAAAGAAGGAAGCCGTTCTATTTTCAATTTTCCTGACTCTAACCGACGAAGACTTAACTGCATTTTTCGTTCTGCTAATTTCATATGCTTATCTGCATCCCGTGCTGAGGGTGCAAAACTATAGCTATAACTTTTATTCTTTCCATTTTTAATAGAGACTTTTGTATCACCACTCGTCGCAATTACGATGTTGGGATCAATGTTGTTGAGGTCTGCCACAGCATCATCGCAATAACTGCTTTTCGGATAATTCTTGATGAACAGCTTATACTCTGAAACCGCTTTATCCTCGTCTATATTCATCAGAGCATAAGCAGACCAGTAATGTGCATCATCGAGATAATCACTCTTCGGGTAGTTCTTAATCAGTTCAGCAAAGACTTTCCTTGCATCTTCCCATTCTTCTTCAAGTATAAGGTTGTATCCTTTTTTGTAGATTTTTGAAGCCGGATCATCTATGTCGCCCAATTCCGTCCACTCAAAATCTTCTGTATGCGAACCAAAGTAAATTACTTCACTTGGTACGCTTACGACTTCAATCTGTGGAACATCCATATCAGAAAAAATATTACGATCACCCAAGGGCACCTGTTGAGCATACC
>DASRUF010000108.1:0-5450 GCA_035655575.1 Bacteroidota bacterium
GCTTTTTCCCAGAAATCATAACCCCTGGGATGTTTGGAGAAATATGCTAAGTGGTATAGTGGTAGATTTTTTTCATCCGACCGAAATTCCAGCATGTTTCCCTTATCAGACTTCTTGTAACTAAGTGAAAGCATCCGTTTCTCAAATTCCCTTGCAACGAAAAGTGGCAAACTATCCTTTTTATTCTTAAAATCGATCCACCTTTCTCTCCAGCTACTATCCCCCAAGAACTTATCGACTTTCACCGAAGATGGATCAGTGTAGGTTTTCACGTTTCTATTCACATCCATAAATAAAGCTAAAAGAATCAAATAGTCAACCAGCCTATCTGATGCAAGAGCTTTCAGGGTGTTGAAGTGAATGCATAGATCGTAGGGATCAACAAAGCAAAAACTCAAAACGGTATTGGCCTTTGAGTATCGAGGCACATGCCCAAGTATTTCATCCACCTTCTCGTTCGCATCGCCTATAACATAGGCAACCTTTGAAGAGGAAAAATGTGCGTCGATTCTGTGTCGTAGCACGTCGATGTACTCTTCGTTTTCATCACAGAAAATGTATTTATCAAATTGGTGAGGACCTGACAGCGCTAATAACGGTGATCCCTTCAATACTCGATCGGTGCCCTTCAGTGGCGCACATCCTGGGCCTGAGAAAAGATCGAGATAGACCCTCTGATTCCAAAGATCCTTCATCCCAGTTGAAAGAATCTCGAGCGTATCGTACAGCAGTCGATACTTTTCTTGCGTCCACACACCTACAGCCTCCAACATTGTCAGGTCATCGTCTTCCCAGCTCAGCTCGATTCTCTTTTTCATGCAATGTCCCCTGCCAACAGTTCCGGTCCCTTGTGAAACAGCCTTCTTAGCAACCCCACCATCACCATACAGATCATTGCCCCGACAAATGCACAGCTCATATCCATGATTCCGTCCCATGGATCGCCTTGCGTTCCAAGGTAAGCGTCGCCCGCTTCGGAACTGACAATTTTTGCCACTAGCATCTCAATAATTTCATACAACGCACTAAATGAGAGCGTGACATCAAGCGGGAAGTAGTACATCCAGAAACCCCGTGCATTGGCAAGTCGTAGAAACACTTCGCGAATCGGGTATGCCATCAACAATCCAAATGAAAAATGCACAACTCGATCAAAATGATTCCGGCTGAAGTCAAATGTCTCTTTCATCCAGAAACCGATTGGCACTTCTGCATAGGTGTAATGAGCACCAATCGAGTGTAATATCATGAATAATGTTAATACGATGTATGATAAATCCGAAAGCGGAAAGAACCTGTAGGTTATGATGAGCCCCGAAACAAACACAACAACAAGGATGTTTTCTAGCACCCAATCGGTAAAGTAAAGAGGATTGATTGCTGTGATTATCCAGATACATAAGTAGAGAGCGATTAAAATCTGAAGAAGAGTGTTTTCCTTAAAGTTGGAGCGAACACGCATTGTAGCAGTAGTAAACATACCTCCTCCAAGATTATGTAATCAGTTCGAGTTGGTGAACAAATGATCTATATTTTAATTCAGATATCAATAAACAAACTCAAACCGTGGAACGACCGCCGCTCAGTATAATACTGTCCCCGTTCATCAATACCCGTTCGGAATTGATATGCTAGTCGTAAACTTCGTTCAGAATGATTTTGCAACCGCAACCCAAACTGATAATTATGCGTAGCGGCAAACGATGATTCTTGTCGCACTTTAATATCAAACGCACCATACAGCGTTAGCATATCATTATAGTAAGACGCAATATCTTTTTCTCCACCGCACTGTAAAGCCCATGGACGAAATATTTCTTGATCTACAACAAAGTAGTACGAATAGACTGCTCCCACATATACAAAAAGATTGAGCGAAGGGATTTTTTTCACAACGAACAACCGCACATAATCTTTTGAATAGACAAGCGATTTCGTCTTCTGCAACAATTCGAACCAGTTATCGCTCAAATGATGACTCGAATGTCCGGCTCCCATTCTCAGAATGAAATCGTTTGTGAATGGTATATCAACCAGAATGTAATCAACAAAATAATCTGTCGTCACAAGACTTGCCCGATCATCCGGTTCAAGTTCAGCATGAACTGAACCGCCAAGATTCAACCTGAGTTTTTGATCATACACTACCAGGTCAAGAACAGGAAGAATGTTACCAAGAGAAATGGAAACTCTTCTCCCAATATTAATTGATGTTACTCCCATACGATGAGCCACTGCATCAGCAGTAAAAATGGGAACGATTCTCTTTTGCGGAAGTATTTCGATCTTCTGGAGTGCTTGAGAATAAAGAATACAGGGAAGAAAAAACAAAATAAGTTTATGGCGACACTTCATATAATATAAATTTATGAGCGTCAATGATCACTGCTTACGGGTTCCCAAAAACCGCCGTTACGATTACTTCTGTCTTCGTACTATCCTCCAAGATTATGTAATCAATTAGAATGAATCGATTATCGCTCGTATGTTCCGACAATTTTTGCCATCCCAAGTACCTTCCCTTCCAGTGTATTCTTAAAAGCCGAGAGAGATGTGTTAGCACCAAGATCAAGTTTTTCAACATTCAATGCGTAGAGAGTTATCTCATACGGATGAAGTCCACTCCCCTTTGGCGGTTGTGGTCCGCCATACCCTATTGTTCCAAATGAGTTGTAAAATTCTTTTGACCCTGAAGGCATGTTTTTCGTGGACACACCCTCTGAAAGTGTTGTGATGTTTTTAGGAATGTTGATAACAAGCCAGTGCACCCAATTGTTGGCGACCGGGTGAGGGTCTATAATTGAAAGTGCTAAACATTTGGTTGCAGGAGGTACATCCCTCCACTCGAGAGGAATTGAAATATTCTGACCACCCTTAACGCCCACATTGGCATATTTTGTTGGAATGGGTTTTCCATTCTGAAAGGCTGAAGATGCCAATTGCATTTGCTCACTCTCCCGGGAGAATTCCTTATTTCTTCGATTGATAACTCGTCACTGCTCGGTCAACTGTTTCATAGGTATCAAACACCTTGACGAGCTGAGTAATCACAAACAGGTTCTGCACTTTTTCTCCGACACGTGCTAAACGAAGATCGCCGCCCGAGTTGCGCATCGTCGTCAATGCCGCAATGAGTGACCCCAACCCTGAACTGTTTAGGTAATTTACTCCACTGAGATCGATAACCACTTGTTTAATTTTATCCTCTATAAGACTTCGAATTTTATCACGCACGATAGAAGTATCCGGTTCACCAAGGAGATCGCCTTTGAATGTAAGAATGGCAACCCCGTTATCGATCTTCTCTTTGATTTGCATAAGACTCCTTTTATAGGTTAATGTTTCAAATATTCAAAATGAACTGCATCATCATACGAAAGTCTTTATAAAAAATCAAACGAGGGAGTGCTATGTGTAAAGCTCGATATACTTATAACCTGATCCTGTATTAAAAACGACGACAGTCTCAGAGGATTTTATCCATCCGCTGCGGATGAGACGTCTCACTGCTGCAATTGTTGTTGCTCCTTCGGGGCACAAAAAAATCCCCTCAATTTTTGCAACATGCTTCATTTCATTGAGAAGCTCATCATCGGAAATTGCCATTGCCGTCCCATAGCTCGCGTATAACACATCAAGGATAATTGTGTCTGCAAATGGCTTGGGAACACGCAACCCTGAGGCAATTGTTCTTGAATCCTTCCAGAACTCCGCCTCCCTTTTTCCATTCTGAAATGCCTTCACAATCGGTGCACAATCAGATGCTTGCACTGATACCATTCGCGGCTTCTTGCCAGAAATCCAGCCAAGTTTTTCCAGTTCATCAAACGCCTTCCACATCCCAATGAGACCTGTTCCACCACCCGTCGGGTAGATAATAACATCTGGTAGTCGCCAATTGAATTGTTCCGCGATCTCATAGCCCATCGTTTTCTTGCCCTCGAGTCGATACGGCTCTTTAAGTGTTGACATATCAAACCAATTCTTTCCCTGACTCATCTCCTTCATCTTCTTTGCGGCATCGCTAATTACCCCATCGACGAGATATATTTCCGAACCATAGAATGGGATTTCATTGATATTCACTTTCGGCGTATCTCTTGGTACAAAGATATGTGCTTTCATACCGGCTTTCGCCGCATAGGCTGCGAGTGCACCACCGGCATTCCCCGCTGAGGGAATCATAACTTCCTTCACCCCAAGCTCTTTTGCTTTCGAAACAGCAACACTCAATCCCCTCGCTTTGAACGATCCCGTAGGATTGATTCCTTCTTCTTTGAGGTAGAGGTTGGGAAGTCCCATCTCATCCCCCAATTTTTTCAAATGCAGTACAGGTGTCCACCCTTCACCCAGGGAAACGATTGCAAGGTCATCAAAGACAGGAAGCATCTCTCGATAACGCCACATGGTTCCATCAACTGCCGAAAAGGAATCCCTTGTTATACGTTTCCTCGCATCGTCAAGATCGTACTCCGCAAATAATGCTTTGCCACACCGCGCACAAACAGTATGAAGTACATCAGGTGAATGCGTTTGTTTACACGTACTGCAGTTGAGGCAGGAATAAAATGTTTGTGGACAAACCGAATTAGACATTGAGGACGATAGAAATGACGCTAAAATCCCAAGTGGAAAGAATATTCCCTAAATTTGGAGATACAATCCCATTGGCATTAGAAGAAAACTGATTGCTTGCTCTAATTTTTCTTTGCAGCTAAATCGGTTTTTTGCTGTATTTTCCCTACAACAAATGTTGTAACAAGTCCGACAACGGTTGAGCCACCAATTATACCCGCGACTATATCGTGATCAGCAAAAGATAAAATCCCTGCGGATACTATACCAACAACCCCAATAATTAGTCCGTAATCTTGCCCTCTTTTGCTTTCTCCTAATTTATGGTCTATCGCTTTTTTCTCTATTTCTATTCTATGGGCACTTTGTCTTTCAGCCATGCCAACTATTCTTTCTGCTAAACCTGGCAGTATCTCATCGTATTTTTTTAGCATTTGAGGCGATGGAAGCGGGCCCGAATGCGATTCAAAGCTTTCTATACTAACGCTAAAATGAGAAAGAAAAAGCGAAAGAATTCTTTCGCGTTTCTGTTGGTCAGGTTCAAGTGCCTCTAATTCCCGTTGAAAAACGGGAGCGGAAACACTTTTTTTGTCCTCCGGCTTAGAAGTATTATCTACCATTTAAGAATGTGGAGGGGTCTCGAAGAATGCTTCTGAAATCCTGTCCTATCATTCCCCAATCATTGCGAATTGCTTTGAAGTCTGCCTCTTGTGGTGAATTTGAATAATTGAAATCATAGGAATGACCGGCTAAATTCAAAACCGTGCCCATTCCTTGTATAAACGAGGGGCTTGAGAAAAGAAAATCTGTGCGATATTTGTACTCATTATTCAAAATTTCTCTATCTCCCATTAATGATGATTATGATTATGATT
>DASRUF010000109.1:0-2314 GCA_035655575.1 Bacteroidota bacterium
ACCCGTGCGCCCAAGTTTGGCAGCAGCAATGTGTCCCGCCACTACATCGCACACATTAACAATATTCATACCTCCTTCGATATATACAGGTATCGTTCTCCTTTTGATATCTCGGATTATTTGGCCCCCGTGGATATAAATATCTCTCGGTCCAACTACAACTGATGGATTAACTATGACTGCATTTAAACCTTTCTCAATCCCTTTAAATACCTCTAGTTCTGCGAGGTGTTTAGAATATTTATATCCAATCTTGGTCCCCCAATTATAAACCGTGTTTTCATCGATAAGCTGACCGTCGGTCCGAAATCCTAATGCAGCAATTGAGCTTGTATGGATAAGTTTTTCAACTCCCGTTTCAAGACATACTTCTACGATGTTTTTTGTCCCATCAACGTTTGTCGAATATAATTCTGGATATTTCTTTCTCCAAAAAGAGACTACAGCAGCAGTATGGAACACCGTATCGCATCCTCGCATGGCATTTCGGAGAGAATCCCGATCTCTCGTGTCACCGATGTAATGCTCAACATCGATGCTCTTCAATGTTAATGAGTTAGAATTTGAACGATGAAAAGCCCGAACATTGTGACCGAGTTCGAGGAGTCGGATGATGAGGTTTGAGCCGATGAAGCCGGTGGCGCCCGTGACGAGAATATTTTTCACGCCTTAATAGGAGGGTTGTCCTTTCGCATCCCACCCAACAAGTGTTTGAAAATCTTCAAAACGGAAGGCGGCTTGGAGTCCAAGAATTGTAATACTATTAGAATTTGGATTGCTAAGAAAATTTTGCTGTACAATTGCTTTGATCGTCAATTGTTCGAGTAGTTTATAACCAAATCCTGCCTCAATCCGTGATACATTGTATCCCCACGGTGTTTTCTGACCCGTAATTGGATCCGTGATATCATGATACAGAATCCTATCAAATCGAAGTGCAGTATAGAGATCAGGGAAAAGAAAATATTGTCCCTCAACATACCATGTGTAGGCATGAATACTTTTTTCGTTTTGATATTGTGGAGTATCCCACGAATTGTAAAACCCTTCCGCAGAGAGGTGAATGTTACTAACATGGATGGCGACATCGATACCGGTAATGATGTGTTTCGGATCTCGGAGACTCGTTCCAGTTGGCAGACCGGTTGAGTATTCTAAATATGGTGCTATTCCGGCTGATAAACCAGTCTTAATATTGTCGGAAAATTTGTAACCAAATCTTCCTGCAATTTGAAAACCTTTGTTTGCACTCGCTTCAGGGTTCGTCAATGTCCCTCGCCCAATTGCAATCATGTACTCCATATTGTTAACATTCCCCAGTGCAGTAATTCCCGTAATCCAGCAGGCTTCATATATTGAAGTACCCGCACCGTAGTTGTTATCGCGTAGCGCGAGGTTGCTTGCCTCCGAAGAGGCAGTGAAGACGTTATAGGGGATTTTATAGTGATAGGCAAGGGGCCAACCGATGAGGGGATTCACATGAGAATACGATCTTGGTGAGAACGTACCGACAGGTGTAGGAATTTTACCAAACCATAGATTCAGATTATTTCTCAACAATCCCTTTACAGCGAGGAACAAGCCGTCCATGCGAAACGGTTGGTTGCCTTTCGTTCGGTCAAATCGTTTTCCCTTGTTATCGAAAAGAAAATCTCCTTCGATGGTGAACGTCTCATTGAATTTAATCGTTGGAAATAGTTTTGCTCGTAAAGGATTAAAGGGATCGTCATCCCGAAAGTTTGTGTTGATGGTGCGTTCGGGATCGACGTTCGGATTGAATCTCGAAGCTGTCACATCAACGTTTATGTCGAGATAGAAGTGTTGTGCCTGTACAAGTGGAAATACTATGAGCGTAATAAGAAACAAGAGAGAGAATCGTTGTGTCATAATAGTTCTCCATTGGTTATGAGAGATGAATGATGCCATACATAGAACCAGGCGAGTCATAGGAAAAGTTCCTTGGTTTTCAGGAGAGAAGTATAGGACCTAATTATTTATTCATTAGCTTTTTAACCTGCCCAGAAATTTTAGAAGGTGTGAATTGAATTCTTCTGGGTTTTCGAGATTGCTTAAATGCCCTGCTCGTGGAATAACATGAAGCTCCGCACTGGGGATTTTTTCTTTCATCGAATGTGCCGCTGAGGGCGGCGTGATGGAATCGTGCTTGCCCACGAGAATCAGGACTGGAACCTTGATATTGTAGAGGGAGGGTGTCGTATCGGTTCTGGCTGCGAGCGCAAAGAGGGTACCCGCCACAGTTGTCTGGGAGGTACTCTCGATCATTGTTCGGACGAGTTCAATAATCTGAGGGTTC
>DASRUF010000110.1:0-7133 GCA_035655575.1 Bacteroidota bacterium
CAATGATTTAAAAAAGCACTTTCCTTCTGGCATATTGGAGCTTTTGCGCATCCACGGCTTAGGTCCAAAGAAAGTCAAAATACTCCACGATAAATTAGGTATAAAATCCATCGAACAGCTCAAAGATGCAGCAGAAAAACACAAACTTGCTACGATTGAAGGATTCGGAGAAAAAACAGAAGAAAACATTCTACGAGGTATAGAACTATTACAGAAACATGTCGATAAACATCTTTACCCGTCCGCAAAAGAAGCAGCAGATCGTATCTGTGAAGTCATCAAAAAACATAAAGGCGTAATTCGTTGTGAAATTGCAGGAAGTCTCCGCCGCAGAAAGGAAGTCATTGGCGACATCGATATTCTTGTCAGCGCAAAACAATCCGACACGAAAAAAATCATGGAGGCATTCACGTCTCATTCTGACGTGGAGACAATTGCAGCAAGAGGTGAGACCAAATCGAGCGTCATTTTGAAATCGGCTATCAATTGTGACCTCCGCGTCGTTAGTGACCGAGAGTTCCCGTTCGCATTGGCGTATTTCACTGGCAGTAAAGAGCATAATATCGAAATGCGAACCATGGCAAAACAATTCGGTTGGAGTTTAAATGAATATGGTTTTTCAGAATTGGGAGAAACGGATAAACGTGTAAAAGCAAAGTCCCGATCAATCGGGATTACATGCAAAACGGAACAAGATATCTTTGAAACTTTAGATCTGACGTATATCCCTCCTGAACTTCGTGAGAATATGGGGGAAATTGAAGCAGCTAAAAAAGGAAGCCTTCCAAAGCTCGTTGAAGAGTCTGACATTCGGGGAACATTTCATTGCCATACTACGTATAGCGATGGTGCGAATACCCTAAAGGAAATGGTATTTGCAGCTCAAAAATTAGGGTGGGAATATCTTGGTATTGCCGACCACAGTAAAATCGCTGCTTATGCAGGAGGTCTCAGCCCACAAAAAGTGAAACAACAGCAGAAAGAAATCGATATACTCAATAGCACACTCAAACATTTTAAAGTCTTTAAAGGGTCTGAAGTAGATATCCTTCCCGACGGAAACCTTGATTGGGATGATAAAGTCTTAGCAACCTTTGATTTTGTCGTGGCATCGATCCACAGTAAATTCAAGATGACAGAGGCAGAAGCTACGAAGCGAGTCATCAGAGCAATAAAAAACAAATATGTAACGATGTTAGGTCACCCGACTGGCAGATTATTATTGGAGCGAGAAGGATACCCTGTGAATATGGTTGATGTCATCAACGCTGCTTCAGATTATGGAAAAATAATTGAGATCAACTCTCACCCAATACGCCTCGATCTCGATTGGAGACTTTGTAAATATGCTAAAGAAAAAAGGGTAAAAGTAAGCATTAATCCGGATGCTCATAATACAGAGGGTTTAATGGATGTTCGGTACGGTGTGGGAATTGCCCGGAAAGGTTGGTTAGAAAAAGACGATATCGTTAACACGAAAAATTTGATTCAGCTTGAAAAACTCTTAAACAAAACACATTAATGTGAAGGTAATATCATGAGAAATCTTTTTTGGGGGATTATCTTTGTTGTATTAGGAATATTGCTGTTATTGGATAATTTTAATGTTCTTGATTTTGGAGATGTAATTTCAAATTTTTGGCCTCTCCTTCTCATCCTTTGGGGTATCAGAATATTGAATAGGAGAAGAGAGATATCCAAACCTACTGTTGGTGAGATAAAAACAGAATCCTCTGTGGATCTCCTTCATGAATCGAATGTCTTTGGTGACATTTCGTTAAACATTCGATCACAAAACTTTAAAGGGGGTTCTGTCTCAACTGTTTTCGGTGATTGCGACATTGATCTCTCTCAAGCGACGATCGCAGAAGGTGAACACATCCTACGAATACATAGCGTATTTGGTGATTCACTCATTGTGCTTCCAAAATCTGGAGCAGTTTCACTTTCCGCAAGTGCTGTCTTGGGGGATATCACTGGATTGGGACAACGCAAGAGCGGCTTCTCTCCTGATTTGAAAAGCACATCGCCCGATTTTGATACAGCAAACAACCGGTTGAAGATCATCGTCAGTAAAGTGTTTGGCGACGTAAAAATTGTTTAATTTTTCCTCATGATACCCAAACGAGCAAAAGAAACGATCGAAGAAAAACAAAAAAGAATTAAATCGATTTTCACGAGATTGAAAAAGATATATCCCGATGCAAAGATTGCCCTCCACCATTCCAACCCACTCGAGCTTCTTGTAGGAACAATTCTCTCAGCTCAGTGTACCGACCAAAGAGTCAATATTGTTACAAAAGAACTTTTTAAGCGCTACAAATCCGTGCAAGAATATGCATCTGCAAATAAAAACGAGCTTGAACAGGTAATACGATCAACGGGATTCTATCGGGCAAAAGCAAAAAACATCATCAATTGTTGTAAAACAATTATCGAAAAACATAACGGTAAGATTCCCGATACCATGGAATCACTTGTCCAATTACCGGGCGTTGGAAGGAAAACAGCAAATGTGATTCTTAATGGCGCATTCAATAAATCCGAAGGGGTTGTTGTCGATACACATGTTAAACGGCTTTCAGATCGATTGGGGTTAACCCGACAGACTGACCCTGAAAAAATCGAACAGGATTTGATGACATTAATACCCAAGCGCGATTGGATAATAACCGGAAATCTATTTATCTGGCATGGAAGAAACATATGTCAGGCACGGAAGCCCAAATGTCCTGATTGTCCCATTAATGATCTTTGTCCATCCGCTGAAAGCTATATGCAAAGTTTCAAGAATTAGCCATACAACTACCCTTCCAATCTTTCCGAAAGTGTTTTACATTTCAGCAACGAATTCTCTACTTTGAAGAATTGTTGATTTCGTTCACAGATTTTCTTACAATTCAATGAACCCTTTATAGAATGACTGATAAACCAACCAATATCGACACTCCGCAGGATCAATCCCCAAAAATGGCGGAACATGATCGGAAACTCGCCGCAATCATGTTCACTGACATAAAAGACTATTCAAAAAAGATGGAACACAACGAAGCAGCCGCCATGAGTATGCTTGAGACGCATAATCAAATGATGCATGCTTCAGTTCAAAAACACTCTGGTACTGTCATCAAGACTGTTGGGGATGCTTTTTTAGTTTCCTTTGAAAGCGTCTTTAAAGCCATTCAATGCTCAATCGAAGTTCAACAGAATTTCCATGATTATAATAAGGGTAAACTGCCTGAAGAACTCATCACCGTACGTATCGGTGTCCATCTCGGTGATATCATTGTAAAAAATAAGGACGTCTTCGGCGAAGGTGTAAACATCGCTGCACGGATTCAACCCCTCGCATCACCAGGTGGAATTTGTATATCTGAGGATGCAATGAGGCAGTTGAGAGGCAAGATGGAACTGAATCTTCTGAAACTCGGCACGGGCCAACTTAAAAATATCGAGCTGCCTGTCATTATCTATAAAGTCATCTTACCTTGGCAAAAAGCTGAATTACCCGCACTACTAAAGATCAAATTTGCACTCAAGCACCGAAAAGCACGATTCGTTGCTGCTGCAGGAATCATTGGAGTTCTTGGTGCAGGTGTGTTGATATATAATGTTTTTCTCTCCGAACCCGAGTTGTTGGCAAGTGACCGATCGATAGTTATCCTCCCCATACAGAATATTGGTGAAGCGGAGAATGAGTACCTTGCGGATGGAATCACAGAAGACCTCATTTCACAAGTTGCACGAATACCGGAGATTTTGGTCATTGCAAAATCCAGCTCGTTCCATTATAGAAAATCATCATTACCTGATAGCACAATTGCAAACCAATTGAACATCCGCTTTTTACTCAAAGGAACACTACAGTTATCTGGAGCCAGAGCAAATCTCCGAGCCACTTTATTTGATGCGAAACGAAATAAAGAAGAATGGAATGAAATGTTCGATATTGCACGAAACCAAATATTCGAAACCTCAGACTTAATCGTACAAAAAATCTCAAATCGATTTGGAAAAGACCTTAAAGATATCAGGCGGCCTTCCAAAAGCGTTTCTGCAGAAGCATACGAACTATACTTGCGCGGGTTATATCATTTAAAGAAATCAAAAAAAGATGACAATGCGCTTGCGATAGAATATTTTTCAGAAGCAGTCAATAAAGATTCAGCATTTACGCCTGCGATTGTTTCATTAGCTAATGCATTTGCCGTGCATTATGAAAACGGGTGGGATCAATCTGAAAAATTCTTGTCGGATGCAGAAATGTACTGTAAAAAAACACTCTTAATTGAATCAGATAATGCGCAGGCATATACAACTTTAGGTTTGATAGAAGTTTTACGCGGAAACCAGTCAAAAGGACTCGAATATTTTCAGACGGCAATAAAAATTGACCCTAACAATGCAACAGCATTGGATCGTTTAGCGCTTCTCTACATGCTCAACTTGAATGAGCCCGCAAAGGCAATAACTTTCTACAAAAAAAGTCAAGAAATCGAGCCAATGAATTGGTTGGTTGTCTCGAATTTAGGAGTTGGGTATGGGCAACTGAAAAATTACCCTGAGGCAATCAAAGCATTTCGTCGAGCTATTCAGCTCAATCCCGATGAAGAGAATTCATGGATTAACTTAGGATATGTATATGAACGCATAGGAAAGTATGACAGTGCCATTCAGTGTTATCAAAATGCAATTCAAAAAAATCCCTTAAATCCATTTACGTATGAAATCATTGCGTCACCATTGCTAACTTTAGGAAAATCTGCATTGGCTGAATCAGTTCTAACACAAGGCATTAACTTAATGCCAAACAACCTTGAGCTCATATATTTATTAGGAGTTACACTGACAATCACAGGAAAAAAAGAGGATGCACGAAGAACGCTTGATGAGGGTTCACGCTTGGTCGAAGACAAAATTAAAAAAAATCCACTTGTCGGTTCTAACTATGCTCTCGCGGGTCTATTTCATGCTCGGCTCGGTAACAAAGATAAAGCCATATCATCAGCATTGGAAGCCTTCAAATACGACTCCACGGATAATGAAGTCATCATGAAGATTGCACGCGTCTATGCGCTTCTAGCAAAAAAAGATGGTATGATCGAATTCTATAGAAAGGCGAAAGCTATGAACCCAGAGTACGATCTAGCCTATCTTTCCACGGCGTTGGACTTTGAAAAGTATCGAAATGATCCCGATCTATTATTTGTTGCTCGTCAATAAGATACCCGAAATATTATCTCAATAAGACCATTCGCTTTAGTTGAATAAACGATCTAGTGGGATCGGTTGTACCAACTGCCTCAAGGCGATAGTAATAAATTCCACTTGCAAGAGATGGGTTCTCACCCGTGAAGGGATTCCATTCTATTGAACGATATCCAGCATCCTGAACTTCATCCACTAACGTCGCTACGACCTGACCTAAAATGTTAAAGATTTTCAGACTTACCTTGCTTTCAACAGGCAGCTGATACTTTATTATTGTAACTGGATTAAATGGATTGGGGTAATTTTGTTCGAGAGAAAATTCATCTGGAATCGCGGGTGAATTCGATACCTTGAGAATTATCGGTATCTGGTTCTCATCGATAGATATTTGTCCGGAGTTTTTTATTACAATTTCCTTCTGCCCGAGCTTTAACCAAGCTCTCATATTTTCCGATATTATGTTCCATTGGAGTATTATCGGATATCTTTCAGAGGAGATTTGAATTGGATACTCTTGGTTTTTCTGTCGATCCACGATCTCTAACATCTTATTTGATGAGTATCGGGCGTCGAATATGCCTTCGGGCGGTACAGGTGGGAGTTCACTCGACAGATCAGTGACTTTTCCAGAATTTTCCGAAAGCAAACCAAAATATAGTGTTTGACTATTTCCCGAAATGTCACTAACTATTAACCGATTAAATTTATCATCAATCGGACCCATTGGTAATCCTTGTTTTGTCAGACTCCCAGGTGAATTTAAAACCAGTTTACCAGTTTGCGATACCTTTAGCCAATACGATTTTCCGGGGTCTAATGTTGTGGCATAACTATAGCCAGTCGGACTATATTTCCAATAGGGTGAGCTGATGATTGCTGATGGAATCGTAGTGACATTCGATGTTGGAACAGAAGTAGTAATTGATCCAATCATATTCCACCCCTGAAACACGTTGAAGGTATCGCGAATTCTTTCAACACCGAAAACAGAAAACGATTGAGTGGAAGGAAATTTTAGCCAATACCCTGCACCATTGAGAACTGTATCTTTCGAAGCATAGCCTACAGGGGGAGCGAAATAAGCGAATGCATTCGATGTTGCACTAGGGAATAAAATGGATTTTCGGGGATCGGTTACTGTAACAGGTAATGATATCATATTCCAACCCGAACTAACACTGTAAGCCGCTGACACACTTTCCGTTAATCTCATGAGGACGAGAGAATCTTCAGGAACACCGCTTGCAAGTTCGGTTTGTTCATATCGGAGTGCAAGTTCTGCATTGAAACCACTCCCACCGTTTTGGCTAATCGCGTAGACGCGCATCACACGAGGAGTATCGACGAATACACTCTGAGTTTGATCTTTCAGAAGACCTGCCGGTCGTACACCGACCGCCCATCGAGAAAATCTCTTGACACTATCAGCTTTAACTGCATTGTTTGCTGTATCAACAATGCTTGGAACCACTTCCCATTGTAGCCCGAAATTAGTAGGTAGAGTATCGGGATACACTGTCATGACCAGTGTCGATGGAAATGTACCAACATTCGCAAGCTTAATATAACTATTCTCACTTTCAAACTGATAACTGCCTGTCGAGCCTTGCTGAATTGTTCGACTGATAGTGCCTCGTGTAATAATTCCCGAACCGTTTACTGCTGTATCAGCATTGTTTATGATGAAGATTGTATCGTTTGATGCATCGATATTTTCAATGAGTTTTAGAGATCCATTAATTATTAAATTTCCTTCAGTGAAAATTGAGGCAGTAGTTAGTCTTGATGAGGCTTTAGCCTCGTTACCAACATATCCTCCACCACCAATTTGCACATGGTGAAAATTACTTTCGCCGATATGTCGCACGGTATCACCCTCGAATAATACTGTTGAATTACCCGGAAGAAATTCTCCAATGACG
>DASRUF010000111.1:0-8471 GCA_035655575.1 Bacteroidota bacterium
GATAGTGAGCGCATAATGAGAGTATTAGATTAGGAAAAAGTGAATTGTGTAATTAATGCAAAGGAACAAAAATAACAGTTTTGATTTCTAAAAATGTACAATTCTTAAATTGCGTGTGCAAATGTACAAAATTTTTTTATGTATTTACAATAAAATAGATAACTTAATTTGCTTTGACGGCAAGAATTTCTTTGCTCTGTGAATCCCCCGGTGGGAGAAGTTTGACTAAAATCCACAGAACGATTAATGGTAATACAAGAAGAACCAGCGCCATCATTAAGCCTTCCACACCACCAATTTCCATTTTATATGCCGTCAAACCGCGGAAACTTTTTGAAAACATTTGTCCACCTATCACAACATTCCAACGAGTCGCGAAAATTCCCAATTGGATCAAAATTACTGATATGAAGTAAAGCAATTTCCGTAACTCTTCCTTCAAGTCGAAAAGTTTGATTGCCACCATCATGCCTAGAGGAAGGATCATACCCAACAATACTTGTATTATCCCAAGACTGATGAAGAGTTTGTTCATGACCAGCTCTGATAAAATTTTTATCGATTCCTCACTCTCATATAATCGATGAATAAAATCTAGCAATTCAAGAGAGAAATCCACAATGACAGCATAGAATAAATACGAACACATTTTATCTAAGCACTTCATGTCGATGGACTCCCCACGAAATGTCGTGATAATCATATACAACAAGATCACCAATGCAATACCGGAGACTATAGCTGAAAACAAGAAAACGATCGGCATCAGTACGCTACTCCACCACGGATTGGCTTTGATCGACCCAAAAATAAACCCTACATATCCATGAAGTAAAAAAGCCGATGGAATACCGATAATGGTAATAGCTTTAACCACTTTTTTATCAAAATTCGTCGCTCGCTCGCTTGTATCTTTTGAGAAAAGCGCAAGGAGAGAATGAATCCAATTCATTGGAAATTTCTCTTCCTGTGACCACAGAATCAAATCCTTCCGATATGTGAACCAGATTTCCAACAAGAGGACCACCATCAAATACCATGCGTACACAAATCCAAACATTGCCATTGCAGAACTGAAATTCGGTGTTAAGAAAATTTCGAATGACCGCTCAGGATGCCCAAGATGAAGTAGAAGCGGGAATGGTGCAACAATCAAAAATGCAAGTGCGGTCAGCAACGAGAGTCTATAAACCCCTTGTACCTCCTTTACACTAAACACTTTTACAAGGGAGGCAAGAATAAATGCACCTGCGACGAGACCTGTAATGTATGGGTACACAACAATTAAAATCGACCAGTGAACTTCGATCTCATTAGGATATATGTACCCTGAAACTTGTTTTGAGAGTTCTATAAGTCGTTCAATGATAGGATTGTTCATCGGACTTCTCCATCTAAATCTGAGTAATACACTTTTGGTTCAGTATTGAGAGCTGGCTTGAGAACATGGATTTTATTCATGCGTTTAAACCGAGTGAGCGGGCTTGCTTTGCTTTTCAGATCACCAAAGATACGTGCTTGAGTCGGACAAACCTCGACACAGGCTGGAAGCAATCCTTTCGTGATTCGATGATAACAGAACGTACATTTTTGTGCCGTTTGGGTCTCGGGATGAATGAATCGTGCACCGTAAGGACATGCCTGAACACAATACCGACACCCGATGCAGCGATTTCCATCTACCAAAATAACCCCGTCTTCGGTTTTGAATGTCGCTCCAACAGGACACACCTGCACACAGGGGGGATTATCACACTGATTACATAACTTCGGCACAAAGAAACTCCTCAATACATCTTTCTCCTTCACTAGACTTCGTCCCTCTGCGTAGCCATTGATGTTTTGAACAATGACATTTCCATCCATTTCGATAACATATCGCTCTACCCACGTTCTATAGAAGAATGGCTCCTTAGGAACATCGTTTTCAATTTTACAAGCTTCGACACACATCCCACATCCAATACACTTATCAACTTGAATCCCCATTCCATAATAATGCTGTGAAGTATCGTACCCAGTGGGCGTTGCGTGGGCTTTTTTAAAAAATCCTTTGAGAACAGTAAAAGATGCAAGGACAGTAAATAATTTCGAAACAAATTTTCTTCTTTCCATAATTACTCCAGCTCCGGCATGTGTGGATAATGACATTGCCAACAGAGATATTTTTCTCCATGGGTTGCCAAATCAATTTTGGGTGTTTCTTTCACTTGGGATTCTTTCGTATGACATTTTCCGCAGAATTCCCTCTCGGATGGGATAGAAGCTTTGACCACTCGAGGTGTAATTTTATGATTCTCTGGTGTGATATGACACGTGGTACATTCTAATAAGACATGTGGAGACACCGCCTTTGTTCTTGCAATTTCCGCATGACATGCCGAACATTCGCCCGGTGTCATCGGTGGTTTTGGATCATGTGGATTATGACACAAGATACAAGGTTTTAACGGATTATGCGCTACTGGGTTGATCTGTGGAAATCCAGTAGGACGTGAATGATCATATGTGTGGCAATGTTCACAGAATTCGCGCTTGCGAGGTGCCTGTGGTTTTTTCTCATCAGGGTTTTCTGCATGTGCTTGAGCCGGACCATGGCAGGTTTCGCAAGAAAGATTCTTATGATAACCCCCTTTTTTGATGTTAGCTTCTTCGTGACAATCACCACAGACTGATGAACCTGCATACTTTACTGGCTTCACCTTCTCGCTATCAACAGTCATCTGAATATGAATTGCCGTGTTTTTCAGATGCGGGGGAAGCAACGACCTGATAATTAGCACTCCACCGATTACTAATCCAAAAACCACGAGAACTCGGATTAATGCATCAGGATACCTGGAAATGAATTGTTTCATTCAACTTCCTTTCTTTTATCCATTTTATTTTCGACCTCTATGTTGTTTCACCATGTAGTATATTTCTCCCTAGTTTCTTGTACCATGGCAATCGCTACAGTTCATTTCCATCCAAGCGTTGCCAATATCAACGGGGTGAACGTAATCAATCCCACCGAGGGAAATCCGCTCCTTTTCTTTTTCAAATTGTTGAGCCAGTATTGTGTGACATTCATTGCAATCCCGTGAAAGAACTTTGCCATCGTTTGTAACATGTTTTCCATTATGACAACGGAAACAGCCCGGTGCATAGAGATGACCAATGTTTTCCGGGTATTCTTTCCAGTTGACATTCATTTCGGGGAAATAATTTCGGTTATAAATATTCTGCAGTTCTACGATAACACGGTCAATAGCCTCATTTTTCTTCTCTGCAATCTGCGGATAATTAGTTCTGTAGAATTCCTCTATCACCGCCCTGATGCTATCAAGTCCAATTTCCCTTGAACTATATTGTGCTTCTAACGCCTTCACCGCAATGCTCTTGATATATGGCAAATCCTGACCGAGCCAGCCGAGCGAAATGAGATGATTGACTGATCGTGCAGGTGGGTGATAAATATGTGAGGGCCTATTATGGCAATCGATACAATCCATGCGACGTCTTGGAATTTGGTTGAGTTCTTCATCAGTGATTGAGACGCTTGGATCGCGATAGATTCTTTCTGTTCCATCTGAATGCTTTACTCTCACCCACGGTATAATCATACGTTCAGAATCAATGGCTGCATAATACAGTTCGTTGGCAATATTCATGTGCCAATGGATGCCGTGGGTAGGGCCAGCTTCAATATTGCCACCACCAATTTTCATTAAAAGATGGAGCGTCCATTTTGTATTGTGTTCATCGGAGAGAAAATAGGTATTTGTGCGTTGTTTTTCACTGAAGAAGTGTTTAGGCCAATGGCACTGCTCACATGTTTCTTGCGCAGGTCTCAGATTCTCGATTGGTGTTGGCACGGGTTTAGGATATTTATTGAACAGCGTCGCATAAATCTGATATGCTCCTGAAAGTTTAGCTCGTACAAACCAAGTTGCACCGGGACCGATATGGCATTGTACACAGCCCACTCTTGCATGTGGAGAATATTGGTATGCAGTAAATTCCGGTGCCATCACTTTGTGACACATTTGTCCGCAGAACTCATCGGAGTCGGTATACTCATAAGCTTTAAAACTTCCAAACGCAGAAAACATAAGAAGAAGAATCCCTCCGACAGAAAAAAATATGAAGGCACGGCGCTGCCTGGGGTTGTTCAGATCTATCTGTGGCAAATGCAGACCATGCGGTTTCCCTTTTCGTTCCAATCGATGTTCCCGAAGAATGCCAATGATAATGAGACCAATTCCCAGGATTAAAAATGCCGGTAAGATAACAAAGGCAATAATTCCCATGTATGGCTTATGATGTTCTGCAAAGAACTCCAACGCTGTTAAAAATAGAATCAATCCAAAACTTAATCCCGCGATTGATGCGCCAATAAATGATATGAGATTATAAAATGATTCGGGGAAAAGGCGTTTCATATTAGAAATCACCTGTAAGCAAAAACCATTGCATAAATAATCCAAATAATCATGAAGAAACCCAAAGAAAGCGCACACCAAGCAAAGAAACGAATAGTTCGAACAACGACTGACTGATAAGGACTGACAAAGTATTGCTCAAGTGTTCCACTCTTTAAAAGCTCTTCATGCTCTGCAGGGCGATCTTCCTTCAATTCCTTAAGTGTTTCATAACCGGTAAATATCACGATATCCATCGGAAATTTTTCGGGGCGGAGATGTGTATTGTAAAAATGTACAGTGAAAATAAAACCAGTAGCAAGTAGTGCTTCATCGCTATGAATAATTGTTGCGACGTTGATGAGCCAGCCGGGAATGACCAATGTAAAAATTTCTGGAAACCAGAGAACAAGTCCGGTAGAACCGATTACTGTAATTCCCCAGAAAACCGCAAAATAATCAAACTTTTCCCAATATGTCCATCGACCATATCGCGGACGTTTCCCTAAACCGAGGAACCACTTTATGTTTCCAACAAAATCATTCCAATCCTTTTTTGTTGGCAACATTGTATGTGAACCAAATAGCATCACACGCCACGAACCAAACTCTGTTTGTTTACGCCTTACAAGGTCGATGATATGAGTGATAAAAACACCAATCATTGTTGTTGCCGCGATGCGATGAATATATCCCGCCGATTCAAATCCACCAAGCAATCGTGATAATGTAACAGCCCAAGTGGTATAGGAAAACTTTAATGTCATCCCCGTAAATGCCAAGCTCATGAAACTAAGAATCATGAGGATATGAAGAACTCGATTCAGGCGTGAGAATCGAAGAATATGTTGCTTATTAAGATTGTTGTTGCTCATCTCCCGATTGAGATTGTTCTCTGTGTTCATTTGCTTGATTAATTTCAGAAGACCCAAAGGATTCCATTTTTTTACGTTCACGTCTAAATTGCAATGCGCGTGGTATCGACAAGAGAGTATGAGCTCCACCAATAACAAACGTCCCCACTAACAACCCCGTCATTCCCCAGAATGTCCAAAAAAGCCATGGATATTTCTGCGGATCATGATGTGTTGCGTGCGTAAGATATCCTGCGAAGCGACGTGTCGCTCCGGGATGACATTTCTGGCAAGTCTCCACAACATTTTCACGGCTCAAATGTGATCGGGAATCTGAAACAGGGAGAATATCGTGTGCGCCATGACAATCATAACATTTTGCAGTTTTCGTGTACCCAAGTTTTGATACTTTTCCATGATATGTTTCAAAATATGTTTTTGCGATATCCACATGGCATCGCCCACATTTGTTCATAATCTCTAACTTAAATTCATCCATATCTGCACGCCGAATCGTATGAGCGGTGTGACAATCACTACATTCTGGAAGTTGTTTATCAGTCTGCGTAACAAGACGTGAGTGGATGCTCTGCGCAAATTGTTCCGCTATACCATGATGGCAACGACCACACGTTTTGGGAACGTTATTTGGATGAACACTTGATCGGGGATCACGAGCAGGAAGTTCCCTGTGTGCCGTATGACAATCGGTGCACATGGCAGTCACAACTAAACCGCTCTTAAGCAAACCTTTTCCATGAATACTCTCCGTATAATGTTGAATGATTTCGTGTTCAGAGCCCGTGTAGCGTACTGCCGCCTTTTTTCCTTCCCGATGACAGCGTGCACAGAGCGACGGAACATTGGTTGGAAATGTTACAGATTTTGGATCTGCCTTCCCTAAGACACCATGGGTGCCATGGCATTCACGACATGTAGGTGCATTGAGATCAGACTTTGTTGATAATGTTCCATGCATACTTTGCTGGTATTCTTCAACTACACTCGGATGGCAAGCCCCACAATCAACCTTCTGCATAATGCTTGCGCATGGTCGATGGAGAGCGGGGCTTACTTGTGAATGGCATTGACTACACGCAGTTCGGGCATGACGTGAATTAGCAAGCTCTCCAGCGTTCACGAAAAGCGATCGCCCATCCTTGCTTGAAGCAATATCGGACTTCTCATGACATCGAAGACAATCTCGGTCCGCCATACCTTGATCATAAAACACCTTTCTCACCTTATGCGGTTGGTGGCAATCGACGCAGGCAGGGAGGATATGTTCTTCTTTTTCCCATAACTCACCTTTGATAACTTTCCGGTGAACTACTTCAATCATCGTATGGCATTTTGAACATGTCTTTGCAATGTTTTTTCGGGCTATTGTTGACTTTGAATCTGTATGAGGACGGATTTCGTGTGCTGTGTGACAGGAAGCGCATGATGGGGCAACGATGAGACCTTTTCTTAACAATCCCTCCCCATGGATACTCTCAGAAAAGTTTTCGAGGATGCGATCCTGATGAATTTCTCGTTGGAGTTGGACTGCCGCTCCCTCACGATGACATTTTCCACAAACAAACGGAATTCGAATCGCCGCAACTGTCGATAGAGGATCCTTTACTGGAAGAATATCATGATACCCGTGGCAATCTTGGCATCGGGGCGCAAGTTTATCACCACGCGCTACAGCTTTCCCATGCAAGCACTCATCATATTTTGCCTGAATATCGTTGTGGCATGTTCCACACTGAACACGGGCAAGTCGTTCCTCGTGAGGGATTTCCTTTCCATCGAGTTCAGTATGGCAAGAGATACAGTTCAATGAACCGTGAACAGAAGATGATAAGCTGCTCTCATTTACATACAATGAAACTCTCCGTCCGTCTCGCATTCTCTTCATGGTTTTATCCTCATGACATGCAAGACAATCACTATTCTCTTGAGCAATCGTATAACCACACAAATGGTAAAGAAGAACAATTGGCAATATCAAAATAATTCTGATCTTCGCCCTGAGCATGCTATGGAACACGCTCCTTCACTTCAGCATGTTTAACCGCATCTTTCTCAAGTTCTTCAACCTCCGCACGCTCTATTGCATCGAGTTCTAACGGATGCTCTTCTACCATTTCCTCCTCACTCATTGTTCCCCTCCACCAAGCCACGTTCATTGGGTATACGTCCGGATTGAAAATCACAAAGTAGAAATGCCAAACAATTATTGCCAATGTGGCAAGCCAGGCTTCATAGAAATGGATCGTGCGAGCGATGTCCCAACCCAATTTTGTAAGTATGCCCATAAATGTATTATCGAACCACATGATGATACCAGTGGTTGCCATTATCACGGTACCCCAGACAAGTGCCCAATATTCACTCTTCTCAATATAACTGAAACGTCCAAATTTCGGTTTGATGGGATTAAGACCAAGGTTATATTTCAGGACGCTTACTGCATCACGTACATCTTGATGTTTTGGCAAGAGATCTCGGATTAACTGCTTGCCTCGCTCAGTGAAAAAAATATACCAGAGATGGTACAAGCTTGCAACAGTCATCACGACACCCGCACTACGATGAAGTAGACTACGAAGATCAAAAATGTGGTCGCTCACATGGCGAATAGCCACAACCCACCACGCCTCAGGATATCGTAACATAAAGCCTGTAATTACTAAAATAGTAAAGCTCAACATAAGTGAACCATGTTGGAGTCTCTCACTGAGCGTCATTCTGAGATAGAGCCGATGTTTGGTCACATGGCGTTCTACTACTCCACGACGAATTCCCAACTTACGTTTAGCTTTCTTTATAAAATCAAGGACATTGTGGATAAACATGCTTCCGACGACAGAAACAATCAAGACGATATACGTAGTAACAATCCAATAGAGCATTGGTTCTTCGCTTTCAGCAATGACAACATGAACTTCACCCATCGCAAAGCGTTCATTTGCGCCAGGATGACACTTACCACATGTTTTTGCAATGTTCGCTTTATTGATAGTTGAAGCTGGATCATGCGAACGCTTAATGCTGTGCGAACCATGGCAGCTTGCACAGTTTGCAACTTCGACAGAGCCAGCTCGTATTGCCAGCCCATGGTAACTATCCGAAAAAGTTTTATACCGATTGGTGGCAATACCATACTTCTCCGATAATTTCAATGAACTATGGCACGGTGAGCAGACCTGACCTGAAATATTTA
>DASRUF010000112.1:0-4734 GCA_035655575.1 Bacteroidota bacterium
ACCGCAAATGGCGCTTTGTGTAACAACACGAATACGTATGTTTATTCCTTTTTTAAACCCAACCCACTAAGTCTTTTCTGCCACCGCCACAAAATCTTTCGTAACCG
This sequence comes from Bacteroidota bacterium, assembly GCA_035655575.1. Lineage (GTDB taxonomy): Bacteria > Bacteroidota > Ignavibacteria > UBA10030 > SZUA-254 > DASRUF01. The sequence goes on from DASRUF010000112.1 coordinate 108, forward strand.
GTTTCGTCTCAATTTCATGTGTCAACACAAGTTCTTGTGTACGTTTCCGTTCGGCTATTGTGAGGAACCCAACGGCAATAAAGATAAAGACGAGTGAAACCCAATCCTGAATTTTTGGAAATTTTCCGCCGTAAATAATTGCAAATGACAGTGTTGCAGTTGTGCCAGCTACTAACGAAGTTAATCGGTTGACCAAGCCAGCAAACGTTGCTGTTCGTCCCTTGAACATAAAGATAAACACTGAGAAGAAGGCAACGCCTCCGTATGCCATACCCGATATGACTGCCAAAGTCCATATTGACTTAGGATTCAGAAAACTTTCTCTGAATATGGTAATCTGTTCGCCACCGCCGCCAAACCAATCGGGTGACTTGAATAAGAAGATCCCTACCACTGCTATCACTACCGTCGCTGCAATTTGCTCGATAGCGAAGAACCCTTGGTTGTCTAACTTCACGCCTTTTGCTCGAGTGTTTTTGTAGTAATTCATGAGGTAGATGCGGATAGCATACGCAACGATGTAACTTCCAAGGATGATCACAGCAGCTTCGTGTTTAATGAAATCAAAGTCGCCCGGACCGACCCAGAAGATGTTCACACCTGCAGCAAGAAGTGCAAAGACAACTGCGAAGTTTTCTTCTTTGTAGACTCTCTTCTTCAGTATTTGCTGATGGATTTGAATCGCATCTACAAACCGGCTGATAACTATGACACTTGCTCGCATGATCACCATTGCGACCATCACTGAAATAGGCAGCGTGTACATGAGCGTCGTGGTCGGGATGACTACTGCCGTACATATTCCCGATGGAACGATATACAATGCTTCTTGCGGGAATTTGAAGCGACCCCACTGGATGATTCGATTCGATTTTAAGTTGTACCAGCGTAGAGCGAACACCACCACAAGACACACGAGGTTTCCTCCAATTGTACTGTAAACGGCAAACTCTAATTCCTTCATGCCCGGGAAACCCAACGCCGGACCTCCGGTAAAGTATTTTACGCTTACTCCCGTGAGTACGTAAAAGAAAAAATAACCCAAGCAGAGTTGAATGAGTCTGCCTGTGCTACCTTCGGTCGTTTTCCACATGGTTGCGATTTCCTTACGTTTCTTCTGATAAATGATCTTTAAAATACTTGATATTTATTGGAGATGCAAGAAAGAAAGTTCGCAGTGTCTCAGTTTGGAAATTGGTGAAAGCCATTGCTTGCAAATGCATAGGCATTCCGTGGCTGCCTGAAAAGCACTCGTAAGGTCTTTGCGAGAAACGAAGTGACGAAGCAAACTGATGATACGAAAAAATTTTAACATCGGATTGCTTCGCTCCGCTCGCAATGACCCTTACTCTGGTTCTTTTTTGTCAGCCTCTTATAGGTGAGGTCTGGAGTAGATATCAACCATCTGAAAATGAGATACTACTTGAAAGGTATTTGATTTTTACCCCGATTATTATTACTTTCATTTTGATAAAAATCTTATCCAAAACATCAGAAAAGTGGAGCATACTGTGTCAGAAGAAAATAATGGTTTAACGAAGGGATTCCTCATCGGTCTTCTCGCTGGTGGAGTTATTGGTGCGATCACGGCATTGTTGTATGCACCCAAAAGTGGAAGAGAATTACGATCTGAGATCAAGAAAAAGGCGAACGACTTAGCGGAGAACGCAAGTGACTACATGAAAACCGCTCAGAAGAAAACACTTGAAATGATTAATAAAGGAAAGCATCATTCGGAAGGTCTTGCATCGGGAGCGAAAGAGAAAGCTGAAATCATTCTCGATGATGCTGAGCGAGTGTTGACAGAAATTCGTGGCAGGGCTAGTGCGGAATCTTCAAAAGTAAAGAGCGCATTTCGCGCTGGTGTTGATGCCTATAAGACTGAAAAAGAAAAAGGGCATCGAACGAGCTAATTTTTATTCAAAGGGAACTCACGATGGAATGGTTTCTTCCTACCATGCAAGTCATTGCGCTTGCAAGTCTTTCTGTACTTTGCATTTATCTTATCGTTGTATTGGTGCGTGTGCGCAGTATTCTCTCCATTGTTGAAACTGATCTTAAAGAGTTAAGTACGGCAGCAATTCCGATTCTCGAAAATCTCGAAGTTATCACCGAAAAAGTAAAAAATGTTGCCGAGGGGATTGATCAACAGGTAGAGATCGTTAAACAATCGATCAATGCAGTGAAAGACATTGCTGATAATATTGTTAATTTTGAGCAGCGGATACAACAGCGCATTGAAGAACCAGTCATGGACACCGTTGGTATATTTGTCGCTATCTTTAAGGGAGTTCGTACTTTCTTAACTCAGTTTCGCTCTTGAAAAAAGTCTAATTTACTATCCGAAAGATCGAAGTAGTTAATCGATTCAAGTTCAAGGTATCTAAGTTTTAACCAGTAGTTTCCCCATCACGTTATACTTCATTATTTGTAAACATATGTTCTTCGTGAATTACTTTCCTAAACAAAAAAATGTTTTTTTGGAGATCATTGTATGGTAAAAGAATATACAGTTGAAACCATTCGTAATGTTGCATTGATTGGTCATGGTGGATCAGGAAAGACAACGTTATCTGAATCGTGTTTGTACGCGGCTGGTGTCATCACTCGTTGCGGTAAAGTAGAAGAAGGGAATACTATTTCCGATTATCATGATGATGAGATAGATCGTCAAATTTCTATCAATGCATCGCTAATGTTCTGCGATTGGAAAGGAACAAAGCTGAACATTATCGATACCCCCGGTTATACTGATTTTACTGGTGAAGTGAAATCAAGTGCGAGTATAACCGATACCGCCGTTGTTTTTATAAAAGCGGTAGAAGGAGTTGAAGTTGGAACAGAGATTGCGTGGAACTATACGAAAGAGCTAAACAAACCGGTAATTTTTATTGTCAATAAACTTGATAATGAACATGCAGATTTTGATACCGTAGTAGCTGGAGCCCGTGAGCGCATCACGCACGATCTCATACCAGTTCAATTTCCACTATTACAGGGTCTGCCATTCGAAGCTATTGTTGATCTTTTGCGCATGAAAGTCCTTCAATATACTCGAGACGGTAAAGGGAAATACGCTGAGGTTGAAATTCCAGCTGAGATCAAGTCAAAGGCTGAAAAAATGCGTGAACAGCTCATAGAACAGATTGCAGAAACCGATGAAAAGCTGCTTGATCTTTTTATCGAAAAGGGGACACTCACCGAGCAAGAGATAAAGAACGGTTTACGCGCAGGAATTCGGTCTCAAAAAATCTTTCCTCTTCTATGCACTGCGGGAGCACATAACATTGGTGTAGCGTCTTTTATGGATTTTCTTGTAGAATATTGTCCCAATCCTGCTGAAGTTGGTGATGTGGCTGGCGTGCGACCCGGATCCAATCATGAACAAAATAAGATTTTTGTGAAGAGTGATCCTAAAGGACCACCATGTTTATTTGTTTTTAAAACCGTCTCCGAACCCCATGTTGGCGAGCTTTCTTTTTTTCGGGTGTATTCAGGCACCATTATGCCAGGAATGGATTTGATTAATGAGACGAACAATAAGGGAGAGCGAATTTCACAATTATACATCATGAATGGAAAGGAACGCAAGGAGGTTGGAAAACTTTTTAGCGGCGATATCGGTGCCGTCGTAAAATTAAAAGATACTCATACCAATAACACTCTCAGTAGTAAAACATTTTCAGTGATTTTACCTCCAATAAAATTTCCCGAACCCGTCATCAGTCTTGCAATTCGTGCAAAATCCAAAGGAGATGAAGATAAGATCGCAACAGGATTACACTCGTTACATGAAGAAGACCCAACATTTGTGATTTCAGTTGATTCTGAGTTACATCAAACGGTGATGAGTGGGCAAGGCGAGCTTCATCTTGGAATCATCGTTAAACGCTTAAAGGCGAAATACGGTGTTGATGTCGATATGGTTGAACCGAAAATCCCCTATCGAGAAACGATAAAGGGTCGGGTGAATGAAGTGGAATACAAACATAAGAAACAAACTGGCGGTAGAGGACAGTTCGGTCATGTGTGGCTAAAAATTGACCCTCTGCCGCGTGGTTCTGGATTTGTCTTTGAAGATGCAATTGTGGGTGGAGTTGTTCCGAATAGGTTTGTCCCCGCGGTAGAAAAGGGAATTATCGAAGCAATGGTGGGAGGTGTTATCGCAGGGTGTAAGGTTGTCGATGTAAAGGTAACTCTTTTCGATGGATCATATCACGATGTTGATTCGGATGAACATTCATTTAAGATTGCAGGACGAATGGCATTTAAAAAAGGATTCAAAGAAGCCAAACCAATTTTATTGGAACCAATCTATGAGATAGAAGTTATAGTGCCGGAGGAATACATGGGCCTTGCCATGGGTGACATATCGAGCCGTCGTGGGAAGATTTTAGGAATGGATACCGATTCTTCCCATCAGATCATCAAAGCATTAGTTCCCCTAAAAGAGTTATATCGATATTCAACGATACTGCGTTCGATGAGTCAAGGGAGGGGAATTCACAAACAAAAATTTGATCATTACGAAGAAATGCCTCGGGAAAATACCGATAAAGTTATTTCAGAACACGCGGCACAAAAAGTTGAGGAGGAAACTTAATAGATCCATCGAGATGAATGATGC
>DASRUF010000113.1:0-3896 GCA_035655575.1 Bacteroidota bacterium
AGAGCCGAACCGACTGTATTTTCCGTCCCATTCTGGGTGAGAAAAATAGAGAAACCCTTGGTCAAACACGAGAGGGGGTTTGCGATTATCGAATTCATCCAGATCAAGTTTTGCATTGGGGGAAATGCCAATAAAGTTTTCTGGATCACGATTGATATCGGTCTCCAAGATGAGTTGTACTTGCCAATCCATATGGGGAACATTGTTAGGAGGATTCCCTAAGATATATGGATAAGGAATTGCCAAAGAACCAAGCGGTGTTGATCCATTAAAATAATAATACCCTCGAAATGGCTCCATCACAGACGACTGAGTATATGATCCATCATATTGATACATCGTGAAAGTGGAAAGTCCATTCGCCGTTTTGATGCTTTCAGCTAATACAACACGATCAAAAGGATTTCCGATAATATTCCAACCATCGTGAAGGTCGATGAGATATTCATTGTAGATGTTAAGCGGTGGCATCGCCACGTTGAGTGATGAAATATCGAGTGAACCGCGTTTGATCAGCCAATAACCTTCACCGATGTGAAACGTGAAGAATACAGAAAGCTCCTGTGGTACAAAAGGCTCGGATCCATTATCAAGATAGATACGCCAATCAGTTTTTTGATTACCAGATTTGAGAATATCAGTTACCACTAATGGAGTAATACCCGGAATACTGAATAAGCGATAATCCGTTGAAGAGGTTGGACTCGAAGGGAATGAAATGCTCACCGAGAAAGCAGTGTCAGCTTTTATTGTAAAATCCCATATCTCCGACAGCTCATAGCCGAGGAGATTCTCTGCAAAAACTTTCCAATAATACGTTGTATTCCTTGCTAACGGTCCAATCGTTTTTGAATTTACATCTAAAACCTCGGCGATTAATAGATTTGGTTCATCAAAACTCGGATCATTAGAAACTTCAAGATAATAGTAACCGCAATTTATCGCCTCACTCCAGCGCAATGTGACCATCGGTGATACTCCAGTTGAATGTGTCGATGGTGAAGGGGATGTTGGTATATCAGGAACGGTGCATTTATAGCGAATGACGTTGCCAGATTTTCCGACTGCCCAACCGATGATTGACCTTTGACTTGGTATGAATTTCACATCGACATGATATAATTCTTCCGGTGCAGAAGCCAATGTAAACCATGATAAACCAGAATCGACCGTTGCAAAAAAGTCTGTACCTGAAACTGCCCACCAGACAGTGAGAGAAGGTAAATTCACCCCAGATAAACCATTCACCCATTGATTACTCAGATTACTAAGATAAAACCAATTCTGTCCATTATTTATCGATCCCGCAATATCACCACGACTCGAAGCAGATAATCCAACCTCACTTGGAAACGCAACGGCAGTAACCGTATCGAACGGAGTTGCTGCATATCCCCACGAATTACCGCCATCTAATGTATGATATACTCGTCCCCCACTTGTTCCAAACCAACCGCGTCGTCGGTCAAGCCATGAGACGCAGTTATTATACCCATACTCTTCTCCAATCGAAGCGAATTGCGAAATGATATTCCAATTCAGTCCACCATTTTGAGTTTTCAAAACAGACCATTGACCACCTATTGGATCACGAACCGCGTATCCAACTCCCACAGTGTCAGAAACCATTTGAACAGAGTTGATGAACCCAGGCGAGGAAAAAACATTGTTCCACGTGCTGCCTCCATCACTCGTCCGAAAAATTGCTGTTTCATTATTTCCATAAACGGCAACAAATGCAGTATTTGGATCCATTCCAAAAATATTGAACACATTTTGATCATAGGGAAAGAGATCAACCCCCCAGTCATTACCACCATTTACTGTTCTAAAGACAACTCCATTAGCTCCATCAGTTCCACCAGTCCACGCAACAGCAGTATCAACAACAGATACGGTTAATAAATTTACCAATGGTGATATCGATTTGATATTCACGGATGGTTGTTGGATATGTTTCTGTCCCGGAGATGAAGTATAAAGAATGATTAAGCAAAAAAGAATAGTTGTAAATTTTTTCATGAGTTGATTAATTGATTAAGGTTTGAACGGTTGGGAAATAGTTATGCCTCACAATATGGAACCGATGCTTTCGCTCCGTTTGTACAAATTCCACGGTGTTGACTTGGTTTCGAAGTTTAATCGACCTTGAATTTGCGCGGGTAATTAAGCAAGAAAACCAGAGAAAGTCAAGAAACTGATAATCTTGTAATTTGAGAAAAAAAGAGGATTTTGGGAGAGTTTTTAAAGCGGAAGGATTAAATCGTAGGATGAGATGGTTATCGGTGTTGTCGAAGGAATTCCAACCGATCTTTAACTTTATCGGCGGGAATAAGGAGTTTATCTTTACCGAAAATTCCATCCTCTTGACTGGTAAAGACCAACTCATAATCTTTGCTCATGATAATGGCTTCTTCAGGACATACTTCTTCGCAGAACCCACAAAAGATGCACCGTAACATGTTTATTTCGAACTTCACTGGATAGCGCTCTTTCAAGAGTTCCGTCTCCGAACCTTGAACTTCGATAGCAAGGGCTGGGCAGACTCGCGCGCACAACCCACATGCCACACAACGTTCGACATTATTTTCTTCAACAAGCACTGGACGACCTCGAAACGATGCGGGCGGTTCCCATCGTTCTTCTGGATATTGTCGGGTAAATTTGGGTTTAAAGATTTGAGATATAGTGATCTTCATCCCTTGCAGGATTTGCGGAATGTACAATTTTTGCCAGAACTTCAGATCTTTTCGATGGATGATATTTGGCTGACCATTGTTATTCATGAGAGTAATAAGATCACTATTCCGGTTACAAAAAGATTTACGATGGTCAAAGGAAGCATAACCTTCCATCCTAAATTCATGAGTTGATCATATCGGAATCGGGGGATAGTCCATCGAATGATAATAAAGAACAAAATAAGAACACAAACCTTGGAACAAAACGCCATCACTCTAATGACATTCAACCAGAAATCCGACATTCCTAAAAGATCGAGATACGGAACCTGCCAGCCGCCGAGATAAAGTGTTGTTATGATTGCGCATGACGTCAACATATTGGCATATTCTGAGAGGTAAAAGAGACCAAATTTCAATCCACTATATTCAGTATGATAACCAGCTACAAGTTCAGGTTCTGCTTCAGGGAGATCGAATGGGAGCCGGTTCGTCTCGGCAAATGCTGCTACGAAGAATGTAATAAATCCGACTGGCTGTAAAATAATGTTCCATTGCCATCCTGCTTGAGCTTCGACAATCTTCTCAAGCTGGAGACTACCAGCAATCATCACAACCCCAATGATTGATAACCCCATGGCAAGTTCGTAGCTAATCATTTGCGCCGCAGATCGTAATCCACCGAGAAGCGAATACTTACTATTGGATGACCAACCACTCAAAGTAACTCCATAGACACCTAGCGAAGTGATGGCAAGGATATAGAGGACGCCAATATTTACACTTGCAATTTGAAGTTTGATATCATATCCGAACAGGGTGATATGATCTCCGAAGGGAACAACTGCGATTGTGATTAGAGCAACGCCAATCGAGATAATGGGCGCTAAATCATGAAGGAATTTATTTGCAGATTTTGGTACGATATCCTACTTCATGACGAGTTTCAACACATCTGCCAGTGGCTGGAGCATTCCCTGCCACCCCACACGATTTGGACCAATTCGATTTTGGATCGCAGCGGCAAGTCGACGTTCCAATAACACAATATATGCGACCGCTGTTAGCATGACGATCATGACGAGAATAACTTTTAGCAATGCGATGACGACCATAATCTTTAAGCGGAAACTGTAGTATGTTCTTTTTGATTTTGGAGGGTCATTCCACGAGATCCTATTTTTACATAGGACATCCCACGAAACGATTCTACGG
>DASRUF010000114.1:0-3227 GCA_035655575.1 Bacteroidota bacterium
GAGACACAGAGGGGATGAGGCCAAAATAGGTAGCTTTTCGGCCATGTCTCTCGGACCAACTCTATCGCTACATTGCGCTGAGGTTCTCATACTTTAACCACAAAAAAAAATGTTAATGTTTTAGCATGTCAGATATACCCAAAGCATATAACCCAAAAACTGCTGAGGAAAAGTGGTATCCATTCTGGGAGAACCACGGGTTCTTCTACGCCAAGGTAGATCCGACTAAAAAACCATATACGATCGTCATCCCGCCCCCGAATATCACCGGCATCCTCACCATGGGACATGTTTTAAACTGTACTATTCAGGATGTTTTTGTCCGTTGGAAACGGATGCATGGATACGAAACACTCTGGATGCCCGGCACAGATCATGCTGGCATCGCAACTCAAAACGTTGTTGAAAAATCCTTACTCAAGGAAGGAAAAACTCGTCACGATTTAGGACGGGAAGAATTTCTCAAGCGAGTATGGCAATGGAAAAAAGAATACGGTGGGACAATCATCAAACAACTAAAAGAATTAGGGACTTCTTGCGATTGGTCTCGTGAATGCTTTACGATGGATGAAGGTCTCTCTGAAGCCGTTCAGGAAATTTTCATTCGCTTGTATAAGAAAGGCTTAATTTATCGAGGGAAATATATCATCAACTGGTGTCCAAAAGATCATACTGCTATCAGTGATGATGAAGTCAACTTTGTTGAACAGCATACAAATCTTTGGTACATCAACTATCCAATCAAGGACTTGAAAGAATACGCTGTCATTGCGACAACTCGTCCTGAAACAATGCTTGGTGATACAGCAGTTGCAGTTCACCCCAAGGATGAACGCTACAAACACTTGATTGGTCGTACGGCAATCTTACCGTTAACCAACCGGGAAATCCCAATTATTTCGGACGAGTATATCGATCCCAATTTTGGAACAGGAATGGTGAAAGTCACACCTGCCCACGACCCAAACGACTACTGGATCGGTGAGCGGCACAATGCAGGTATTGGACAGCGTCATCAGATGGTTCCCATGAACATTTTAGACGAGTCTGCACGACTGAACGAAAATGTTCCTCAGAAGTATCAAGGGATGGACCATCTTGATGCGAGAAAAGAAGTGGTTAAAGATTTAGAAGCACTTGGCTTGTTGCAGAAAACTGTTCCGTACGTGCATAATATCGGTCGGTGCTACCGGTGCGATACAATTATCCAACCGTATCTCTCAGATCAGTGGTTCGTGAAGATGAAACCACTCGCCGAAAAAGCACTTCAGGTTGTGCTTAATGAAAAGATAAAATTCCATCCCGATCGTTGGGTGAAGACCTATGAACACTGGATGAAAAATATCCGAGACTGGTGCATCTCTCGCCAGCTTTGGTGGGGACACAGAATCCCTGTCTGGTATTGTGTGGGAGACGAGCGATGTTTACTCGAGTGTAAAGAACCTATCGTTTCGAAGACAAAACCTAATGCATGTCCTCATTGCGGTTCAAAAAATCTCCGACAGGATGAAGACGTGCTCGACACTTGGTTTTCTTCTTGGCTTTGGCCCTTTTCCACACTTGGGTGGCCCCGTGATAACCCCGACTTACGATATTTTTATCCGACGGGCACACTTGTCACAGCACCGGACATTATTTTCTTCTGGGTCGCACGAATGATCATGGCAGGATTGGAAGTGATGGATGGTATTCCTAAACCGGATGGTTCAACAAGAAACAACATTGAAGAGATTGTACCCTTCAAGGATGTGTATTTTACAAGCATAATCAGAGATGCTCAGGGCAGAAAGATGAGTAAATCATTAGGCAACTCCCCCGATCCATTAGATGTCATTAAAGAATATGGTGCGGATGCTTTACGATACACCATCGTCTATCTCGCTCCCTTAGGGCAAGACGTTTTGTATTCCAATGAAAAATGTGAGATTGGGCGAAACTTTGCAAATAAAGTCTGGAATGCCGGTCGATTCTTACTAATGAATAAGGAACAATTAAAATCAGAGAACAAAGAACTTAGGGCACCGAGTCCTGGGCGGGGAGGGGAACGTTCCTCTCAAACCCCGAACCACGAACCCCAAACCAGCGAAGCTCACCTCGATCTCGCTGACCGCTGGATTTTTTCTCGCCTGCACTCGACAATCAGTGATTTGAACGATGCTCTTGAAGACTTTGAGATCAATCAGGCGACAAAGATTCTCTATGGTTTTATCTGGCACGACTTCTGTGATTGGTATGTGGAAATGCTAAAAAGTCGATTGTATGGCGATGAGTCTGTTGAAACAAAGCAACATATCTTATCACGAGCGTTAGAAATTTTTGACCAAGCATTGCGAATGCTCCATCCGTTTATGCCGTTTGTTACTGAAGAATTATGGCAACACCTTGACGAACGGAAGTCTAACGAGAGCATTATGATCGCTACATTTCCTGTTCAGGATAAGCAATGGATTGATAAAAAGTCAGAGGAAGAAATGGCATTTGTCCAGATGGTTATTGAAAGTGTACGAAATGTTCGTGGTGAGCTGACTGTTCCACCATCAAGGGAAATTTCAATTATTATCAATTTCCAAGACGGGTCAAAGCGTGAAATCATCAAAAAATACCAAAGTTACTTCCAACGCCTCGCACGAGTATCGAGTATCGAAGAACTGAAGAACGGCAAACGGCCAAATCACTCAGCAAGTGCTGTCGTAAGTGGTGGAGAAGTTTTTATTCCCTTGGAAGGAATTATTGATCTCGATGCAGAGCGGTTGCGCATAAGAAAGGAATTAAATCGAGTTCAGGGAATGCTTGAAGGTATCCAGAAAAAACTTTCCAATGAAAATTTTGTGGGAAAAGCCCCGAAGGAAGTTGTTGATAAAGAATGGGAAAAGTTGGAGAGTTTCAAAGTAAATTTGGAGAAGTTGAAGAAGAATCTGGATGGTTTGTAAACAACAAAAGACTATTCTTATATTTGTTCAGAAAGGCAGCAAAACATGACTACAGCACAAGCAACTGCAGAGGTTTTTTGGACGGCTTTTCGTTATTTATCGAAAAAAAAACAGGAATTTTTGTACAAGTTGCTCAACAATAGGGAATTTCGAGAAGACCTCATTGACACTGCCATTATTAAACAGAGAAGGAGAGAACCTTCTCGCTCTTTAGATGAATACCTTGCTGAACGAAAAAAGACACGAAAATAATGTCATACATTATACTAAACTTTCCTTTAACGATTTTTATTTTAT
>DASRUF010000115.1:0-3485 GCA_035655575.1 Bacteroidota bacterium
GATATGAACCATCAGGCTCCAACAAGCGGAAAAGATTGATGGGCAGAGTTGTAAAGCTCGACGAACTTAACAACATACGAAAGACATTACGTGAGCAAAAAAAGAAAGTTGTTTTTACAAACGGCTGCTTCGATATCATCCATCGAGGCCACATTGACTATCTTCTCAAAGCAAAGACTTTTGGCGATGTCTTGATCGTCGGATTGAATACAGATGATTCTATGCGAAGAATTAAAGGAGATAAACGACCAATCGTTTCGCAGGACGACCGTGCTTACATTGTCGCCAATCTCGCCCCGGTGGATTATGTGTGCCCATTCGCTGAGGATACCCCGTTCGAGATCATCTCTTCGCTTGTCCCCGATGTTTTGATCAAAGGAGCTGACTGGAACATCAACGATATCGTCGGTAAAGATGTTGTTGAAAAATCCGGTGGAAAAGTTATTACTATTGAATACGTATCAGGCCAGTCAACGACAAATATCATCGAACGGATTATAGACCGCTTCAAGTAAGTTATTTCGCGCTGCAATGAAAGCATTTAAAAAAATATTAAAATTCGCAGCGTACAGTATTTTAATCATTCTCATTCTGCTTATCGTCATCGGAGGGCTTACGCAAACCGCCTATTTTAAAAATCGTCTCAGAGTTATCCTCACTTCGATGATTGCACCCTCCATAAACGGATCCCTCCAGCTCGGTACTATTCGGGGAAACTTCATCACAGGTTTTTCAATCGACTCCATTAATATTTTTTTTGGAGATCAAGCCTTTCTACACACTGGAAGAGTGGCGGCGAATTATGATGCATGGAATCTCTATCAAAAAAAGATCACGTTCGAGGAAGTTATTATCGAACAACCAGTTATACAATTTTTACGATCAAATGATGGTCAATGGAACATCACCCAACTGTTCAAGCCGTCCGAAGATACAACCAGCACTACATTTGATTGGGAAATTGTCCTCAACAACGTCGAGCTGAGAAATGCTATCGTAAAAGTTGTGGATTCGTTATCCCTTACAGAATTACAAAAAGGAAGAAACCCAGACAGCTATGTGAACTACGGGAATTTCTCCGTTCATGATGTCAATGTAATACTGAGCGCCTCCATAACATCGAAGGAATTCAGTGCACGAATTCACAAAGCTGCCTGTTATATAGCGCAACCACGGATTGATTTGAATCAGTTCAAGGGAGATTTTACCCTGAATAAACGTGGCATAACATCGAAGAACATCGTCATCCAGACGAATCGCTCTTACCTCGAATTAGACGCTCAAATTGGTGATATCAACCCTCTCAAAGGATTTCATTTGGGAGATTTACAACACAAACCTGTTGAATTGAAATTGAGAGCACCTAAAATCGACCTCACTGAATTAAAAACTTTTATACAGCCGCTAGACTTTTTAGAAGGATCTGTTTTCCTCGAATTAGACGCTGCGGGAGAATTTGGAAACATCGCTATTACGCAACTAAATCTTCTGACGTATGAAAGCTCATTCACACTTTCGGGAAATCTTCAAAATCTTCATAAGCCCGAAGATCTCTATCTTGATATGATGATTCACGATAGTAGAATCGTACCGGGTGACGCGGCAAAGCTACTACCACCGTTCGGCATTCCCACCTTTAGTAAAGTCGGTCCCACAGCAATCGTTTCAGAATTTATCGGCAAACCATTAGATTTTAAAACACGAACGACAGTAACGGGTGATATCGGTGAGGTTGTAATCGAAGGAACAATGAATTTAAAAGACACACCTCCAGCATATGACTTTTCATTCAAAACGAAGAATCTCATTCTGAACAGAGTTATTGAAATTAATGCCGCCAATACATCACTCTCGACAAGTGGTACTATCCTTGGGAAGGGATTCTCGTTCGAGGACATCGCCGCAAAACTCAAAGTGTCAATTGATTCCGCACAAATTGAACACATAGCTTTACATTCCTCAGAGCTTCAAATTACAGCAAGTCCAAATCAATTCGACGCTACGTCATCGTTATCATGGCAAAACATGAAAGCGGAAATTACCGCTCATGGTAATTTTTCCAATTCCAATCGTCCGACATTTAACGGAGAAGTCTTCCTTTCCTCGATCGACCTTGCAAAGGTCTTCAACAATACACAATACCATAGTAATCTGACAATGCGTGGAACCATTGAAGGGTCAGGAAAAACAATTGACGATCTCAGCACGAAAATTCATCTCTCACTCCTCCCCTCATCAATTCATCAGTATGAACTTCATTCAGAAGAAATCAGCTTCGAGCTAAATCAAGATGAACTTAATAACAAGCAGTTAAAACTGGAGTCATCTATCGCTGACATAGAGATCATGGGAAAATTTGACCTGGACCTTGCCGCCAATGCCCTGGATCATCAAATATCAAATTTGATTCACAAAATACGCAATCATGTCTCGCCTTCACAGCAATCAACATCTGAAAAAGCGATATCTCGTTCGATTCGAGGAGATCACACAGCGTCGGAACGCGAACAAAATTTTCATTATACACTCCAGATAAAAAATCTCGAGCCGCTTGCTAGTATTTTTAACACACCCCAATTCAATTCCCGCGGCAATTTTACGGGATCAGTTCGGGGCACCGACGAAAATATTTCCCTCTCATGTGTGGGAAACCTTGACGAATTTTACATCGGATCCATCAAAGAAGGAATCATATTTCATAACAGCACAGTCACAATCGAACTAGATTCCTTAACAGATGTTCATACGCTAGAAGAATTTTCGGGTAAAGTCGATATTAATATCCAAACCGGTTTACTCAATAAAATTCACATCGACAGTACCCGTCTATCTTTCAACTATAATCAGCAAAATGGAGCGTTGTTCTTTGAAAGCATTATTGATACCAACCGCTCGGTACATTTTTTCGGGAATGTCTCTGTCCAGCCAAACACGTACGTCTTTGATCTCGAAAAATTTATCTTGACAACGCATGATTATACATGGCAAAATGACCAGGATGTACAATTCCGACTAACGCGAGAAGGACTTAGAGTCATGCACGCCACAATCCAACGTGATGATGAGGTAGTCTCCTTTGCAGGTATGCTTCAACACACGGGTGAATTTAATATCAGTGGAACATTGAGGAACTATGACATTTCTCTCTTGAATATCTGGATTCAACACCCGGAGCTATCAAAATCTCAAAACAGTTTTGCAGGAAACGTAAACGCAAAATTAGAATTTTCAGGATCGACCTCTGTACCTACTATAAATTTTGAGGCAGTAAGTACAAATACGTCATTCCGTGGAACGCGTATGGGACAGGTATATGCTAATATCCAATACAATGATCAACACGCAAACATTAACATTGACGTTCGAAAGGAAATAACAGATACAGTTCCAAGCCTTATTATTAAAGGAACGCTGCCCATTAATCTTGGATTAACAGAAGTGAGGGAACGGTTCCCCGATAAGATTCAGCATTTAACAGTAATCTC
>DASRUF010000116.1:0-15194 GCA_035655575.1 Bacteroidota bacterium
GCAATCAATACAGGCGGACCGTTACGGCTTCTTCGTGCTGAGCTTCGTGCAGAGATGACTTCAAATCTTCGGAAAAGCATAGAAGATTTCTCTTTGAGTTTACGAGTAGCACAAAAACTTCTCAGTTTCGATACTTATCAAACGAATGCAACCAAGAAGGAAGATCCCGGAATCGATAAATCCCAAATGGATCGCAATGAAAAACTCCATTTAAACACATTACTAGAAAACATGGCGATGCAAGTCGATGTTGATGCACTTGGCAGGGGTTCAATCGGCGAATTCAATTCTTCGCTGAATCGAGTTCGAAACGAACTCAAACCCATCAAAGATTTTGCTAAGCGATTCACTCTCTTCTTCGATGCAAATGCTCATATTGATGCTGCATGGCTCTGGCGGGAAAAAGAAACTGTTGAGGTATGTAAAAATACTTTCTCCTCTGTTTTAGACATGATGGATGCTCGTCCCGATTTCACATACACACAGAGTTCTGCCGCATATTATGATTGGATGGAACGGTTTTATCCTGATGTTTTTAAAAGAATTCAACAACGCGTAAACGATGGGCGTTGGGAAATTATCGGGGGTATGTGGGTAGAACCTGATTGTAATCTCCCCAGCGGTGAGTCATGGATGCGACATATCCTGTACGCAAAACGTTATTTCAAGAAAAAGTTTGGTATCGATGTGAACATCGGTTGGAACCCTGATTCTTTCGGGTACAATTGGAACATGCCACAATTCTACACCAATTCTGGTATTGATGCCTTTGTTACCCAAAAAATCGGATGGAACGAAAAGAATGTTTTTCCACATCGTGTATTTTGGTGGGAAGCGCCCAATGGCTCTCGGATTCTCACCTACTTTCCATACGATTATGTGAGCACGGTTGACAATCCTTATCGATTAGTGGATTGGCTAAGACAATTTGAAGCGAACACAGGTCTGACTCAAATGATGATCCTCTTCGGAGTGGGAGATCATGGTGGTGGTCCCTCGATGGAAATGCTCGATCGGATTAACTATTTAAAATCTCTCGATATTTATCCGGACATTCAATTCGGAAAAATGAAAGATTATCTCTCTTGGTTAAAGGAAAAGGATGCAACGAAATTTCCAATTTGGAAAGATGAGCTCTACCTTGAATACCATCAAGGAACGTATACGACGCAAGCAAACATTAAGAAATTAAACCGAGAGTCCGAAGTGCTCTTAATCAATGCCGAAAAATTTTCGACAATCTCAACATTATTTGGGAAAAAATATAATCAGGCTGATCTTGAAGATGCATGGCGCAATATACTCTTCAACCAATTTCATGATATCCTTCCAGGGTCAGGTATTCGAGAGATATACATGGATGCTGCTGAACGATACCACCAAGCTGAAGAACTTGGTCGATTTGAATTAAATCAATCCCTTGAACAGATTGCGAAGAGTATCACGACATCTTCTATGAAAAAGGGTAAACCGCTGATTGTTTTCAATTCACTTTCATGGAATCGAAGTGACATTGTTGCCGTGGAATTACCCAAAGGTGATGCTTATGAATATTCTGTCTTCGATCTGCAGGGGCGGGAAATTCCGTCTCAAATTATACAGAAAGAAAAATACAGACGTGAGCTTATATTCTCTGCCCAAGATGTGCCATCTATCGGATACAAAGTTTATGAATTAAGGCAGCGAAAGCCATCGAAATTCGAGGGCACGTTATTGACGACGGATATGGTAATAGAAAACGAATTTTTCCGAATCGAAATCGATCCAAGCAAAGGATGGATAAAAAGTATCGTTGATAAACGAGTCGGTAGAGAAATTCTGAAGGGTTATGGAAACGAATTGCAGCTCTTGGAAGACAAACCTTCTGCGTGGGATGCATGGAATATTGGGTTAACGGGTGTAAAATATCCCATGAGATTCCGAAGAGCTGAAATTGTTGAGCGAGGACCAATCCGGTCTATTTTGCGCGTCACTTTCGATTATCTCAAACCGGGAACAAAGAAAGATTATCCTACAGAAGATTTTCCAACATCATTTTTTACACAAGAGATTGTGTTATATACCGGGATTGATCGAATCGATTTTGCAACGGATGTTGATTGGTGGGAAGAAAAAACCATGCTTAAGGTTTCTTTTCCCGTTTCGGTCAGTGATGCAGATGCAACATATGAAATTCCATATGGGACAATCCAGCGCTCAACGTTGATGAATAACCAATGGGATAGTGCAAAGGTGGAAGTTCCCGCACAACGCTGGGCTGATCTATCCCAATCGGATTACGGTGTTACGCTTCTAAATCGGACGAAATATGGTTATGATATCAAAGAAAACATTATCCGTCTATCACTTTTACGGTCACCCAAATGGCCCGATCCGACGGCTGATCGAGGGAAACATTCTATTGAATATGCACTCTATCCCCATACCGGAACTTGGAGAGAAGCAAATACTGTCAGGCGAGGTTATGAATACAATTATCCACTCATACCTGTCGTTACTGATAACCATAAGGGGACATTGCCCTCCTCTTCGAACTCCTTCGCTCAACTCTCTCCGTCGAATCTTATCCTCACGACGATAAAAAGATCGGAAGAGGGTGATGCATGGATTATCCAATGGTATGAGAGTCATGGAGAAGATACTGATGCCACACTAACATTACCCAAAGTTCCCCAAATGGTTCAGCGCTCGAATTTTCTCGAAAACGATGGCGAGAGTGTTCTCTTTACGAAGAATCAGCTAACCATTAAAACGACGAAGTATAGTATCGTGACGATAAAAGTTCACTTTTAAAAAAAGGAGGAAAGAAATTATTTTCAAAAAGATTACAAGGAGAAAGTTTCTCAAAATATCCACAGGGAGTGCTGTGGCGGCAACTGTGGTGTTACCGGCGTTTGCCATTCAGGGAAAATTTCAGGATCGTCGAGTGCTCCCCAAACGGCTATTAGGGAAAACTGGGTTGGAAGTAACGATTTTGGGACTCGGTTGTGTTGCAATCGGTTATGGACCTCATACAATTGAAGAAGGTGCCGAGATAGTGGAAGCTTGTATCGATGGTGGCATCAATTACATCGATTGTGCCAGTACCTATGGAGATGCAGAAGTGAAAGTTGGTGAGGTAATGAAGAGCAGAAGAAAAGAAGTCATATTAACCACGAAAACACTTGAGCGGTCAAAAGAGAATTCATGGCGAGAAATCAATAGAAGTATGGAACGATTGCAAACGAGTTATGTTGATCTCCTCCAAATTCATGCCATCAATTCACTTAATGACTTAGAGAGTGTCACTTCAAAAGACGGAGTGCTTGCATCAGCTATCCGAGCAAAAAATGAGGGAATGTGTAAACATATCGGTATCACCGGTCATACGCGACCGGAGGTCATCAAGGAGGCGTTGGATCGATTTCCATTTGAAACGGTATTAATTCCATTGAGTTCGACCGATAAGCTTCTTAATGACTTTGGCGATGTTCTTTTTCCGATAGTGCCTACGAAAGGAATTGGAGTGATTGCGATGAAAGTTTTAGCTGGCGGTAAAGTTACGCAGTATGTCCGGCAAAGTTTACGGTATGTATTTTCGTTGCCTGTGAGTTCAGCAATTATTGGGATGGGAAAACTGGGGGAAGTTCGCGAGAACCTAAGCGTTGCAAGAAACTATGTCCCCATGACTGAAGATGAGAAAAAAGGACTCATTGAGATGACGCGGAGCTATGCTACAACATCAGTCATGTGGTGGAAGAGGATTTAAATTACCATAGTCAATTGAAAAAAACTTGGGTGGGTTTTGTTCTTACTATTTTATCAGTCTCAATCGTATCAGAACATGATACGTCGAAACTATCACCAGCGCAACGAGCTTCTCCGTGGCTTCATCGGGATGTAATGATAAATTATTTATCGAACAGATCGTTTTCAGCTCACGCAAATATTTCCCAACATCTCGTCGGTCTGCTTTTTCAATCCATTTAACGAGCTCATCTTCTAAATAATCACTGTAGTTTTGGATAAATCTATCTGCCCGAATAAGAAGGGGGGATCGTGGTTTAAGGGTGGAGAAGATATCCTTAAGGTCTTGAGTGTACTCTTTAACCCGGAGGTCGATTTCCTTTTCTATTTCGAAATATTCAGCTACAGTGAATCGAATGTTCTTATAACTTTTCGTTTCATCGTATCTTACTTTTAAGGGACGTCGCTCGGCATTTCGCTCTTTATAAAATAATCGGTCAATGAAACGGATTTTTTCTAAAGCACCATTCCAATCTCGATAGTTCCAGCGCCATTTTGTTGACTCGTCGAGCCAGACAGCAAATGTCTCAGCGAAATCTTCATCTGGGTGTTTTTGAGCATAATGTGGATTGCCGATGTAATGAAGGTAACGAACAAAATCCTTACTGTGATAATCGTAGTTATAGTAGTTTGTGTAGCGTTTGCGAAAATTTCCGAAGAGTGCTTTCCAATAATCGAGTTTCCATAATTTATAGGCATAGTTAACCGCATGTCCTGTTTCATGCCTCAACATCATCATAATCTCTTCTTTTGTGTATGAGACGTAGTAACGTTCTGCGATACGGCGAAGGGTGTTGTTGGCAAGATAAAATGGTATTTCAATAGAACCTGTTCTGTCGATGCATCCCCAAGGTTCTTCACCAAAATAGAAGTGGGGGAAAAATGCAATTCGTTTCTGTTTGAGCTCGCGACGTAATTGAATAAGGCATTCGCGCAGAGTGTCTGCGGGACGCAACTCAAGTTCTCCAACAACTTGATTAATGAGTTTTTGAAATGCAAGTTCCCGTATTCGAGGATATCTTAAGGCTCGGTTCATGATAGGTATATGAATAAAAAACCCCTGTTCCGTTATTTCGGAGCAAGGGTAGAATGGTTCAACAGAATCGGTTTAGGTGACACTGGCGCTTTGAGGTGTCTCGGGTTTGACGCTTCCTTTTCTCATCCTATTTCCCTCTACAAATTTAAGCGATTCGGTTTTTTTATTGTACTTAATTTTGATGATGCTTCCATGTCCAAACTTGTTTCGGAGGATTTCTTCAGCAATTGGATCCTCAACGTATTTCTGCAGGGCACGCTTAAGAGGTCTCGCGCCGAATGCCGGGTCGTATCCTTTTTCCACAAGGAAATCCTTGGCTGGTTTTGCGAGTTGTATTTTGATGTCCATAGCAGTCATCCGTTTTACTATCTCATCCATCTGAATGTCAATGATCGTACTGATGTGATGTGGTTCGAGATTGTGAAAAATAATAGTTTCATCGATACGATTGAGAAACTCTGGATTAAAAATACGCTTTACTGCATCTTCAATAGTATTCTTCATGGAAGTGTAGTTATCTTGTGCCGTACCAAGGCCAAATCCAAAACTACCACCAGATTTAATGTCACGCGCGCCAATATTTGAAGTCATTATTAAAATTGTATTCTTGAAATCCACTCGCCTCCCGAGGCTATCGGTTAAAATACCATCATCAAACACTTGCAATAGAATGTTAAACACATCGGGGTGAGATTTTTCGATTTCATCGAGGAGCACAACAGAAAACGGTTTCCGACGTACCTTCTCAGTGAGTTGACCTCCTTCTTCGTATCCCACATATCCGGGTGGTGCGCCGACAAGGCGAGAGACATTGAATTTCTCCATATACTCGCTCATATCGATTCGAATTAATGCTTCTTCGGAATCGAACAAGTATCGGGCAAGTGCCTTCGCCATTTCTGTTTTTCCAACACCGGTGGGACCTAAGAAGATGAACGAGCCAATTGGGCGTTTAGGATCCTTTAAACCGGCACGTGTTCTGCGTATCGCCTTGCATAATTTGAGAATAGGTTCTTGCTGGCCAACGATTATCTTGTTGAGGGCTTCCTCCATCTTGAGAAGCTTCTCGGACTCAGGCTGGGCAATCTTATTAACAGGGATACCGGTCATCATTGAGACGACGTCGGACATGGTATCTTCATCGACTTCATAAACCGTTTCTTGGGTTTTTAGTTCCCATTCGCGCTTGGCAACTTCAAGGTCGTTGAGATATTTCTTTTCAAGGTCGCGTAATCGGGCTGCTTCTTCAAAGTTTTGATTCTTGACCACCTGATTTTTTGATTGTCGAATTTTTTCTACCTCACCTTCAAGTTCAAGAATTTCTTTCGGAACGTGAATATTAGAAAGATGAACTCGAGATCCAGCTTCATCCATGACGTCGATGGCTTTATCGGGTAAATAGCGGTCGGTGATGTACCGATCACTCAATCGTACTGATGCTTCTAAGGCTTTCTCCGTATAGCGAACAGTGTGGTGTTCTTCGTACTTATGCTTGATATTCTTGAGAATTTGGATTGTCTCATCAACGGTTGTCGGGTCAACCATGATTTTTTGGAACCGCCTATCAAGTGCCCCATCTTTTTCGATGTACTGGCGGTATTCATCGAGTGTTGTGGCGCCGATGCACTGCAGGTCACCACGGGCTAAGGCAGGTTTAAACATATTCGAAGCATCGAGGGATCCTGAAGCACCTCCTGCGCCTACGATCGTATGGAGTTCATCTATGAAAAGAATTACATCCTTGGCTTTTTCCAATTCATTCATTACTGCCTTCATGCGTTCTTCGAATTGCCCTCGGTATTTTGTGCCCGCAACAAGTGCTGCAAGATCGAGCGTAACCACGCGTTTATCATGGAGCACTCTCGAGACTTTCTTCTGAACAATGCGGAGAGCCAAGCCTTCAGCGATGGCAGTTTTTCCGACGCCCGGTTCACCGATGAGAACGGGATTATTCTTTTTCCGCCTGCTCAACACTTGAGCCACTCGTTCGATCTCTTTTTCTCTGCCTACAATTGGATCGAGTTTATCCTCCAGTCCTAATTTTGTCAAGTCCCTACCGAAGTTATCGAGAACAGGTGTTTTGGATTTTTCTATTCGACGTTCAGCGGCGACCGAAGTTGGCGGGCTTGAAGGCTTGCCACTGATGATGTTATCTAATTCATTCCTAACAACATCGTAATGGACATTGAACTGATGAAGAATTTGAGCTGCGATATTATCATCATCTCTCAGTAAAGAAAGTAACAAGTGTTCCGTACCGATCACATCAGACTTATACAGTTTTGCTTCAAGGTAAGTGATTTTTAAAACTTTTTCAGCTTGTTTTGTAAGAGGAATGTTTCCAATAGTGAGCGTTCCGCCCGAAGTGCGAACGGTATCTTCAATTGCTTTTTTCAGTTTGTAAAGATCAACCCCAAGATTCCGGAGAATTTTTACAGCGATCCCCTCGCCTTCACGGATGATTCCGAGTAGAAGGTGTTCTGTCCCGATGTAATCATGTCCAAGCCGTAGGGCTTCCTCCCGGCTCAATCGGATGACATCTTGAACGCGATTTGAAAAATTACCTTCCATGTTGTGTTATACCCCAATCTGTTATATGGTTCTTATGCTGTTGATATAATTGTCGGTCGGTTTTGGATAATCAAATGATCTTCCATAATTAATATAGTCAAATGGTAAAGATTAGTCAAGAAATTAAAATCTCCATCTTTGACTTTCGAGGGTCTTTTCGGTATATTTGGCTTACCATTTCCTTAGAAATATCCCCGACATAATAAATTCTCTTCAGTATAGAGAAAAATAAATACTATTCCACAGTAGCTCAATGGTAGAGCATCCGGCTGTTAACCGGAGGGTTGCAGGTTCGAGTCCTGCCTGTGGAGCCACTACGATGAGGCAGGACGAGAAGTTTATCCGGCTCGAAAAGCGGGAAGTCCTGCCTGTGGATCGATAGAAAATCCCGAAGCCAAAACGGGATTTTCTGTTTATATAGAGTATAGGTCATACGAGATGATTACTAATCGAAGTATCGATTCACAAAGGCATCGTCAGGGGATGACTGTTTTTCGTAATTCTCAATATATATCAGATTGACATTTCTATAGTTTGCATTATTTCGTCTTTAAATTTCTTTGCGGGTTGCCGCTAGTAGCAATTAATGGAGTTTTTGATTATTATTTTATCAGATTTTGGGTACAGTTGATTGTGTTTCATGTCAACTCTGGTCTTCAAATTTAAACAAGGAAGTATATTGTGATATTGGATTCAGTACAACCTGACGGCAATCAGTCTCTTGCTAGTTTGAGCAGAGAAGAAATCAGGGAAAAGTTCAGACAGTGTATGAGAGAAGCCGATACTTTCATCAAAGAACGTAAGTTTGAACAGGCAAAATCAAAACTTGCCGAGGCAAGCCGCTTCGACCCGACGAACCCTTATCTCACTGCGTTTCGGGAACGAATCCAATTATATGAACGGAACCCGGAACTCCTGTCCACGAGGAAATCTACGATAGTAGCAAAACCCTCACTAAAACCCACTCAAACCAAAGAAGTTTCCAAAACAACGGAAGAATTGCCATCCTACTCGCCTACAATGGTTGAGAATAAAATTCGTGATCAGATCGATGTCGAATATAAAATGAAATTTACGGAGGAGTTAAAGAGAGCTGAGCTTCAAGCTTCGGAAAAAATAAAGAATTTTGACAAAAAAGGGAGAGATCGATTACACACATTAGCAGAACAATTTCAGAGTAGATACAACCAACAAATTGCAGCCGAACGGCAAAAAGCACAAAGAGATGCTGAAGCTGCGCTTGAAGAAGAAAGAATAAATTTAAAAAAACAACACGATCAACTTATTAAAGAACAAAATGAGAACATCAAGAAGATTCGTGCTGAACTAAGAAAAGAGATTGAGCAAAATTTCCTGAAGCGTTTTGAACAGGTTTCAAGGCAATATGATCTCAAGATGGAATTGCTTCAGGTAAAAATTCCCCAAACACGAGAAGAGGCGCTTGAACTTTACCGTGAGAAATTGAGAAAAAGCTATTCAAATGGCGAACCCACAGTAGAGGGTGCAAAACAGCTGATGGAGCTGAAGGAATTATTGGAAATAACTTTTGACGAACACTTTTCTCTTGAAGCTCAGGTTCGACTTGACAATTATGTTGCTACTGTGCAAAAGAAAATTCTTACAGGCGAAATATCGCTATTGAAATCAGAAAAACTCGAGGCACTGAAACAACAATTTCAAATTACTCCCGAAGAAGAGTCACAAATTCAATCATATATTAAATCGAATATTGAAAAATCGAAATTAAAAGGGCGTATATTAGTTGTTGATGATGATAAAGCATTACTGGATGTGCTCGAAGTTGCTCTTAATAGTAGCGGTTATGATGTTGTTAAGTCTTTAGATGTACAAGGAGCTTATCAACTCTTAAAAACTACTGCAGTTGATCTTATTTTATGTGATATCAAATTTCCAGAGGGAGAATTGGATGGATTTAAACTCTTTACGACTATTCAAGAAGAACCACTCTTGCGAAAAATACCATTCATTTTTATGAGTGCCTTGATTGATGGTCTCATCATGCGTTCAGGGGTTCAACTCGGTATTGATGATTATTTAACCAAACCAGTGGACATTGATTTTCTTCTCGCCGTCATTGAAGGGAAGATAAAACGTTATCGAAGTCTTGATTAAAAATTGGCTTCTTCTGACTAACTCTTTTCTATTTACTGAAATTCTTTCCCCTCGTTTATGTCAACTCTGATATCGGTTGGGAAACTTATCACTGGAAATGCTCGGGATGAGATCATCGACGATGCGGCAATTCTCATAGAAGGAAATCGTATTCAACAAATCCTTTCTCAAGCGACTATTGGACGAATCGATTCTACTGAGCACATACATGCTCATGAATTGGTTGCTATCCCTGGATTTGTTCAAACCCACGTCCATCTTTGCCAGACACTCTTCCGCGGTTTGGCAGAGGATTTTCAACTCCTTGATTGGCTCAAGAAAAGAATTTTTCCGTTCGAAGCAGCGCATGATGAAAAATCAATGTTTTGCTCGGCGCTCTTAGGAATCGCTGAGCTTATCCGTTCAGGAACGACAACGATACTCGATATGGGTAGTATTAACCATGAAGAGGAAGTTATTAGAGCGGTTGGGGAAACAGGAATGAGAGCATTTGTCGGAAAGGCGATGATGGATTTAAACGATGCCTTTCCAAAACTGAAAGAGCCAACAAAAGTATCATTGCGAACAACACTTAATCTCGCGGAACAATGGCATAATTCGTACGATGGAAGAGTGCAATATGCCGTTGCTCCACGATTTGTGTTATCATGCACGGACGCATTGTTACAGGAGGCACATGAGATGACTATGTCATTCGAGGGTATGCTATTCCATACCCATGCATCGGAAAACAAAACGGAAGTGAAAGCCGTTCGTGATCGCTGCAAAATGGAAAACATTGAATTTCTCGATCACCTACATGTATTATCAGAGAAAGCATGTTTGGCGCACTGTATTCATTTAAACGACCGAGAAATGGATATCTTGAAAACCACGGACTCGAATATTGCCCATTGTCCTTCTTCTAACTTGAAACTCGGGTCTGGAATTGCTAATATATCAAAGCTTGTGAATCATGGAATTAATGTAACGTTCGGTGCTGATGGTGCACCGTGTAATAACAATCTAAATATGTTCCAAGAGATGCGTCTTGCTTCTTTATTGCAAAAGGCGTTCCAAGGTCCCACAGCCCTGCCCGCTAAACAAGTTTTCAAGATGGCAACCATCGGCGGTGCCCGAGCGCTTGGACTTGAGGACGTAATAGGTAGTATCGAAGTTGGTAAAAAAGCTGATATTGTACTGCTCGATCTTGCGCGGATATGGAATCCTGTTATAGCAAATGAAGATATCTATTCAACAATTGTTTATTCTGCCGAACCCGCAAATGTCGATTCCGTCATGATTGATGGAAGGTGGGTTTATCGGAAGGGAATATCAGTCGATATCGATGAGGCGAAAATTTTAAGGGAAGCGAAAAATGAATTGATGGACTTGTTAGAAAGGGTAGAGTATCAATAGATGGCTGACTTCGAAATGTTTAGGCCGTGATGTTGTTTCTTCAGGGTATCAATCGAAGATAGTTTTTTACAATAATGATTTTTATGAAGCCGTTCAAATGATGATCTCAGATTAACCGAAGCACTACTTTCAAAAAAATTAACCTTATGCAATCATCTGTTTCCTTTGTATTGGATAAAAAAGTTACGAGGATTGATTTTGGCGACACGAAAACTTTTACTCCAACAACAACGGTGTTAAATTATTTACGCAGTCTTCCCGATCATAAGGGAGTGAAAGAAGGCTGCGCTGAGGGTGATTGCGGGGCATGTACCGTTGTCCTTGGAGAATTGGACGCTGATAATACTATCCGTTATAAATCCGTTGACTCGTGCCTCTTGTTCTTACCAATGATCCAGGGCAAGCAATTAGTTACTGTTGAAAATCTAAAGGATGGCGCTCGACAACTTCATCCCGTTCAACAAGCAATGGTAGATGAAGGTGGCAGTCAGTGTGGGTTTTGCACTCCCGGTATTATCATGTCGATGTTTTCCCTTTATAAAAATTGCAACAATCCTTCACGGCAGGAAATAGACGAAGCCCTGACCGGAAACCTTTGTCGGTGTACAGGATACAAGCCGATTATTGTTGCTGCGGCAAAAGCATGTACCAGATCTGCTCAAGATCATCTTACAAGTGATGAATCGATAATTGTTCAACTCTTAAAGTCTATTCCAAAAGAATCAATTCACATCCGCACAGAGAAGCAAAATTATTTTCGACCTGTAAGTCTTGGAGAAGCAATTACCCTCAAGCATCATCATCCCAAAGCAGTTGTCATAAGTGGTGCGACTGATATTGCTCTTCGAGTCACAAAGTTGAATGAAGTACTCAGCGAGATTATTGATCTCTCAGGGGTCTCAGAGCTTAAGCAGTATTCCGAGAATGAATCTTCTGTAATCATAGGCACTGGGTTATCATTGCAAGATGCGATGCCAGTTATCAAAAAGCACTTTGGCGCATTATACGAGATGATCACAGTATTCGGCTCTCAACAGATTAGAAACTTGGCGACCTTCGGTGGGAACTTGGGGACAGCATCTCCGATCGGCGATACTCTACCGGTACTACTTGCCTATGATGCTCGCATCCTCCTCGAAGGTATCAATGGTAAACGGGAGATTGCTCTCGATAAATTCTTTATTGGATATCGATCCACCGCTCGCAAACATGACGAGCTTATCACTGCAATCCTCATCCCCAAGCCCAAGAAAGGCACGGTGGTTAAATCGTATAAAGTATCCAAACGAAAGGATTTAGACATTGCGACAGTCAGCGGTGGGTTTCAATTGAAAATGAACGATAGGGATGAAGTCGAATCTATCAATCTTTCCTATGGTGGCATGGCTGAAACAGTAAGACGCGCTCTGAAAGCGGAGCAATATTTCATTGGTAAGCATTGGGAGCGAAAAAACGTTGAACATGCAATGAGTCTCCTTGATAGTGAATTTCACCCTATTACTGATGTGAGGGGAAGTGCTGAGATGCGAAGAATTATTGCAAGAAATCTTTTGATGAAATTCTGGAATGAAACACGAATGTCGTAAATCAAAATAGAAAGAGAGAAAATAGTATGCGAGTAATTTTATTTTTATGTTCTTGGACATTGCTTCTTCTGTGTAATGCATTCACGCAGGAAGGGAAATCCGAAAGAGTTGCAAAAGAGACTTTTATTGACCGCCTAGATACCGCAATCGTTTTTCAAGAATCCATTGCCATAAGCCCGGATTGTAAAAAAATTTCCTATGTTGCTCGAGGTGAAA
Source organism: Bacteroidota bacterium (assembly GCA_035655575.1). GTDB lineage: Bacteria > Bacteroidota > Ignavibacteria > UBA10030 > SZUA-254 > DASRUF01. Next base: position 12,727 of record DASRUF010000116.1, read on the forward strand.
ACAGACAATATGTGGTACTCCAAGGCGAGAAGCAAAAAGCATATGATGGCATTGGAACCAGCGGTATAATATTTAGTCCTGATAGTAAGCGGAATGCATACATGGCGAAAGAAGGCGATAAATTTTTCGTTGTAGTTGATGGTATGGAACAAAACAAGTATGAAGGCATCGGCAGCGATCCTGCATTTAGTCCAAATAGTAAACGCGTGGCTTATGTAGTAAGAGACGGTGATAATCAATTGGTCGTCCTTGATGGTCATGCGCTAAAGCGGTATCAAGGTATTGGCATAGGTGGTCCAGTGTTTAGCTCCAACAGTAAGCGGATGGCATACATTGGTAAAGTCGGCGTGAAATTTTTGGTCGTCGTCGATGAAAAAGAAGGAAAACTTTATGATCGAATTGCAGTCTCCTCTTTTGCGTTTAGTCCCAACGGTTTGCGGACAGCCTACATGGCGCAAAACGGAGTAGAACTCTTTTGCATTGTTGATGGAGAAGAATTAAAACAATTCCCGGTAACGAGAGAATCCGTTCCAATTTTTAGTCCCAATAGTAAACGATACACCTATGTTGCAACATCGAGCAATAAAGATTTTGTCGTCCTTGATGGAAAAGCGGATAAGCCATATGATATGATTGCGGAGAAGTCGATTAAATTTAGTCCGGACAGCAAACGGATCGCGTATGTTGCTCGCGATAGTAGTAAGTGGTGTGTTGTTGTGGATGGAAAAAAGGGTAAGCTCTATGAAAACATAGGTATCAATACATTTGTGTTTAGTCCGAATAGTAAACGGATTGCATATGTTGCTATGAAAGGCAGTGAGAGATTTATCGTAGTGGATGGAATCGAGGGAAAAAAACACGATGCCATTCCCGAAGGAAACCCAATCTTTAGTCAGGATAGTAAACGACTTGCCTATATCGCGCAATCGAAGGGTAAGTGGAGAGTGGTGGTCGATAGAATTGATCAAAAACCCTATGAATATATTGGTTCTGGCACACTCTCATTTAGTCCAGATGGTAAATATGTTGTTTATGTTGGAGGGGATGGTGCGAAACGAGTTGTCGTGGTTAATGGTAAGGAAGGAAATCAGTACGATGTCATCTTGACTCATCGAGGCGGGAAAATCTTATTCGATTCACCAGCAACGTTTCATTATCTTGCCTCTAAAGGGAATGAAATATACCTTGTCGAGGAGCAAATACGCTGAGATTGGATGATAGAATTTTTTGGCAATCCATATAATCGAGTACACCACTCAACAAAATCTTGATATGGTGAGCGCTCAACCTCACGAATCCGCCGCATTGCATGTCTCCGGCGAAGCCGTGTATTTGCTTGCAAGAACATCATTTAATAACTTGAACTATTAGACGAAAGGAACAATCTATGACCACGCTGACAGTTTTAGTAGATAACCAGTCGAAGCGGAAATATAAGTTCACAAAACAGAAAATAGAATTTCAAGAATTGCGAGAGCGGATTCTTCGGGTGGAAGGATTGCAGTTGTTAAAGCGAACGGTCGAAGTTGCAGCAAGAACCGGTCTAAGAAAAATGACAACGAAGGAGATAGACCAGGAAATTAGAGCCGCTCGTCGTGGACAACATCGTTCTTGATACCAATATTGTTGTATCGGCGCTTATTGGAAAAGGTAATCCACGAAGAATTCTTGAGCGTGTTATTCGAGGTGATGTTAGGATGTTCGTTTCGACTCCGATCATGTATGAATACAGAAAAGTGCTTCGAAGACCGAAATTTGCTTGGTACCCAGATTTCCATTTGAAGGCTAGTGACATACTGCGCTTGCTTACTAGTATAGCCACGACTGTCGAACCAGCCTTCAAGTTTGATGTTTGTCCAGATTCAGATGACAATAAATTTCTGGAGACTGCGGTAGAAGCTAAAGCGGATTATCTGATAACGGGAAATAAGAAACATTTTCCTTCCAGCATACACTTGGGCGTTCAAATTGTGTCACCTTCTGAATACATGAGACTCAGCTGAGAATAATGACATGATCCCGAAAGCCATTCCTCACGAATCCGCCACATTGCATGTCTCAGGCGAGGCGGTTTATGTTGACGACATCCTCGTCAACGAGCAGCTTCTCATTGGTCGTGTTGTGTACAGTCCGCATGCGCATGCGAGGATTAAGTCGTTCGATCTGAGCGAAGCAAAGAAGTTTCCTGGCGTCCATGCGGTCCTGTGTCATACAGATATCCCCGGCCACAATCAGATGGGACCGGTGGTAAAGGATGAGTTGTGTCTTGCCATAAGCGAGGTAGTGTGTGTCGGTCAGGCGATGTTTCTCATTGCAGCCGAGACAGAAGAGCAATGCCTCGAAGCGGAAAAGCTCATCAAGGTGGAGTATGAACTTCTTGACCCCATCCTTACCATCGAAAAGGCGATTGAGAAGAACAATCTCATGGGCTCGCCGACGAAGATTGAGCGGGGAAACGTTGATGCGGC
>DASRUF010000117.1:0-9149 GCA_035655575.1 Bacteroidota bacterium
TAATTCTTTACACATATGGGATCTATCCCATCATACTCATCATTGTTAAGTCGTTTCACAGGAACTCCCAATTAAAAATAAAGATGAATGGCAGCGAACTTCCATCTGTCAGTCTAGTTGTTGCTGTATATAATGAAGATCCGATAGTCAGACATAAGCTTGAGAATCTTAAAGGTATCGATTACCCCCAGGAAAAAATTGAATTTCTTTTTGGGTCAGATGGTTCAACTGATGAAACCAACGAGATACTCAAATCATTTTCGTTCCCAAATTTTCATGTTGAGCTGTTTTCGCAGAGGAGAGGGAAAGCGGCTGTAGTAAATGAATTAATCGCTCGAGCGAAGGGCGAGATTATTGTCTTTTCGGACGCGAATACGTTTTATAATCAAGACACAGTGAGAAAGCTAATTGAAAATTTTAGAGATCAAACTGTTGGAGCTGCCTGTGGGGAATTACGATTGAACTCAGATAATCAGACCGTGGGGGGAATGGGGGAAGTTTCATATTGGAATTATGAGAATACGATTAAGAAAATGGAAAGCAGTATTAAAACGACCCTTGGCGCCAGCGGCGGGGTTTATGCAATCAGAAAGTGTTTATTTACATCGTTGCCTACAAAGAATGTGGTCACGGATGATTTCCTTATTCCAATGCACATTCTTCGTCAAGGCTATAAGATAATCTATGAACCGACTGCGCTCGCATTTGAGAAAATTTCAAACTCCGTCACTGGAGAATTTCGACGAAAAGTACGAATTGGTGCCGCGAATTTCCATGGGATATCGGAATTTGCACCACTCTTGAATCCTAAATATGGGTTTATCGCATTTGCTCTCTGGTCACATAAAATTATCCGTTGGTCCGTTCCCTTTCTCTTGTTAATTGTTTTTAGCACGAGTATTGTTCTTGTGGATAATTCCGATATACACAGAGTGTTCTTTCTCTTTGAATTCGTGTTCATAATTATTGGAATCATTGGGCTTATCGCGGAGAAGGTAAATCTACGAGTTGGAAAGCTGGGGTTGCCTTATTACTTTATTGCTATGAATGCTGCGTTATTGTTGGGTTTTATAAATTTTATTTTTGGTCGCCAGCGAGCAACATGGGATGTGGTTCGATGAAAAGTATAAGAGAAAATATTCCAACGATCATTGTAGATTTCATTGCGATCAATATTGTCTGGTCTGTTTACTATTGGATTCGCGTTAGGAGTGGTTGGCTCACGTACTCGATGGAGCCCGATTTTATGATCCCTATGATCGCAGTCTGCTTGTTTTGGATCCTCATATATTTCTTTTTTGGACTCTATCGCTCGTGGCATTTAAAATCAAGATTAGATGAATTTATTGCAATTTTTAAAGCCACATCGTTTGGTGTTCTGATATTATTCTTCGCCATCTTCGTTGATGACCGTGGCATTGGATCTCCGCTCCATGCAAGGTTTCAGATCGCCATTTACTGGTTATTGATGGTAATATTCATCGGCAGCGGAAGATTTATCCAGCATACCTTTCAACGTCGGTTACTGATAGCAGGTGTTGGGTTGCGCAATACCCTCATCGTTGGGTTCGAGGAGAAAGCAAAGGAACTTTTTAAAACGTTACAACAATATCCCGCGCTTGGGTACAAAGTGATAGGATTTGTCCCCGTCGGCGGTGGAAGTGAATATCAAGTAAGTCAAGATACACCTATTGTTGGTGGGAGCAATGAGTTACCAGAGCTTATAAATCGGTATCGCATTCAGGATGTCATCATTGCGCTGGATTCGACCGATCACGATAAACTGTTGGACATTATTGCATTGTGTAATTCTCACGATGTCTCCATGAAGATTATTCCCGATCTTTATGACATGATCAGTGGACAATCTCGAACCAATCAAATTTATGGCCTGCCTCTGATTGAAATCATGCCTGAATTAATGCCGACCTGGGAAAGAGCAGTAAAACGGGCACTTGATATTCTTATTTCTGCTACCGTGTTGTTACTCGGCTTACCAATCTGGCTTCTCGTTGCTCTTGCGATAAAACTTGATTCGAAGGGTGCAATATTCTATACCCAAGAGCGAGTTGGGAGAGATGAAAAACATTTCCGTATAATTAAGTATCGCTCGATGTTTGAAAGTGCTGAGCAGGATTCAGGTCCCGTTTGGGCGGACAAAGAAGATCCTCGTATCACTCGTGTCGGTCGAGTCCTTCGGAGTTTACGACTCGATGAAATTCCACAGCTTATCAATGTATTGGAGGGCGACATGAGTTTGGTTGGACCAAGGCCAGAACGTCCTTATTTTGTTGAACAACTTTCCAAAGAAATCCCTCTCTATAAACGACGGCTTAAAGTTCGTCCGGGTATCACAGGTTGGGCTCAAGTAAAACTCAAGTACGACGAGAGTATTGATGACGTCCGGAAAAAAGTTCAATACGATTTATCTTATATAGAAAATATGTCCCTCAGGATGGATTTTAAAATTCTATTCAATACCATCATTGTTGTTCTGTTGGGCAAAGGAAGATAATTGTGAATTTTCAAAAGCATCAATCACAGTTCTTTCACCGAACACTTGTCATTTTCATTATTCTTATATCGTCGATACACCAATTGCAGAGTCAAATAGAAAACGTCCCTATCGAAAACCAAGTGTATGAATTTCTTAATCGTTTGGGTGTGAAGGGGATACTAAAGTTATATAGTAATACGATGATTCCACTTTCACGCAAAGAAGTTGCTGAGTTGTTAAAGGAGGTTGAAGCTCAACGCGATAATTTGACAGATGCTGAAGTTGAATTTTTCGAGAAATTTAAACGGGAGTTTGTTCACGAATTTGCCTCTGAAACGGAAGATGTTCAGGGACTATTCAACGACGGCAATGTGAATACCATGGTTTCCGATAAGGAAAAGTACTTATATACGTATCCTGATACAACCTTTTCACTCTACCTTGAATTTATCGGTTCGGTGAAACATCAGCGCGTCAATGGTGACGGTTTCGGATCGTCACAAGCATCCTTCGAGACTCACGGTGCACGTGTTCGAGGAACAATAAAACGAAAGTTTGGATATTTTATTCAAGCAACAAATGGGACTTTTTTCGGCGATAGGTTGCTTGCACTTTCTGACAGCAAGCTGCGTGGAAATGTAAAGTTCAAAGATCTCAATGCGCCATATTTTGATTTCACCGAGGCATATATCCGAGCTGATCTTGACTGGTTCAATGTACAATTCGGAAGAGAATTTCAAGCCGTAGGGACAGGGTATTCGGGACGTTTTATCTTATCTGATCATGCGCCGGTTTTTGATTTCTTAAAGATCGATGCTCGTTATAGATCATTACGATTTATATATCTCCACGGTTCATTGCTTGGTGACTCGGTCTTATTTCCCGGTATCCAAAATCCGGAACCCCCGGGAAGCAATAAATATTTTGCATTACACCGCTTACAAATTTCTCTCTTTAATCTCTTGAATTTTGGAATATCCGAGATGGTTATCTATCGACGGTTTACTCCAGAATTTGCCTACCTTAATCCGATTAATTTTTTTAAATCAAGTGAACATTCTCTCCGAGATAGAGATAATGCTTTTTTAAATTTTGACCTAGAATTGTTTCCTGTATCTGGCGTAAAATGGTTCGGTTCTTTGCTTGTAGATGATATTGATTTCTCAAAAATTGGTACTGGCTGGTGGGGAAACGAATTGGGATGGCAAAGTGGTTTGTATATGACAGACCTTATGGGATTGCCCGATCTTGATGGGGTGATTGAATACGCTCGTATCGAGCCCTACGTTTATACTCATCGCTATTTCGATAATAACTACAGTAATAATAACATTGGCGTAGGTCATCACTTAGAACCGAATTCAGATGAGTGGTTCATCCAAGTTAACTATCGTCCGACCAAAAAACTTCGATCATGGTTAACGTACTCAGGTATTCGGCATGGTGATAATATCATGGTCAATGGTCAAGTTGTGAAAAATGTTGGAGGAAATATTCTTCAGGGTCATCGTGCAATCGACGGTGAGTACGTGAGATTTCTTGATGGTAATCTCACGAGGAGAGACCGATATCAAATTCAACTTACCTATGAATTCATAAACAATTTCTTTGTTACCGGAAGATTTGAACTTCATCAACAAAAATTCTATGCGACATCACAAAAGGTGACAGACCGGCACATGTCAATACAATTTCAGATAGAATATTAAAATGGCACGAACTCTGGTTGTCACACCAACGTATGATGAAGCTGATAATATCGAGAAATTCATCAAGCAAGTCCTTGCACAAGATCCGAATATCGATATTCTCATAGTTGATGATAATTCACCCGATGGTACAGGGAAAATCGTTGAACAGTTATCGAAGGCGAATTCTCATGTTCATCTGATTTCTCGTCCGAGGAAAATGGGTTTGGGGACTGCATATGTTGAAGGATTTCGATTTGGGATAGCACATAAATTCGATTATGTCTTTGAAATGGATGCGGATTTCTCTCATAATCCTGAGGAGATCCCCCATTTTCTTGAAAAAGTGAAGACATGCGATCTCGTTGTTGGTTCTCGATATACCAATGGTGTTCGTGTTGTCAATTGGCCCATTCGGCGGCTTCTCTTGAGTTATGCGGCCAATGTTTACACTCGGATGATTACTGGTATGCCAATCAAAGATGCTACGGGGGGATTCAAGTGCTTCCGCCGTCAAGTGCTAGAGGCTATTGATCTTGATAAAGTTCATTCGAATGGCTACTCGTTTCAGATTGAAATGAATTTTAAAGCCTGGAGTAAGAGATTTAAACTATGTGAACATCCTATTACATTTGTTGATCGGAAATCGGGGATCTCAAAAATGTCAAGGAAGATTGTCTATGAAGCTGTTTTTATGGTGTGGAAACTGAGATTCCGAAAAATGATTGGCCAACTTTAAGAACGAATTATGCAGCTCTCTATAATCATCGTAAACTATAATGTTCGAGTGTTTTTGGAGAATGCCTTGGTGTCGGTCTTTAAAGCGTTGAAGGGCTTCAATGGAGAAGTGATTGTAGTCGATAACGCTTCTGAGGATGGTAGTGTTGAGATGATTCGGCAAAAGTTTTCCGATGTAAAACTCATTGTGAATGAGAAGAATGTTGGTTTTGCTGCAGCGAACAATCGAGCGTTAGGAGTGTGTAGAGGACAGTATGTTCTTCTTCTCAATCCCGATACCATTGTTCAAGAGGATACTTTCCGGGTAATGATAGATTTTCTCGATCAACACCCAGATGTTGGGCTCTCGGGATGTAAAATTCTAAATCCAGATGGGACTCTTCAACTGGCATGTCGACGGAGTTTTCCGACACCATGGATAGCCTTTACAAAGATTGTGGGATTGAGTAATATTTTTCCTCGATCATCCATCTTTGGTAAATATAATCTTACCTATCTTGATCCGAACAAGACATATCAGGTCGATGCGGTAAGTGGTTCGTTCATGTTTACCCGGCGGTCGGTGATAGATGCTATCGGTGGATTGGATGAACAGTTCTTCATGTATGGTGAAGATATTGACTGGTGCTATCGTATCCAGCAGAATGGATGGAAAATCTACTATGTCTACGAGACACAGATTATTCATTTCAAGGGAGAAAGTGCTCGCCGCAGCGATATCGATGAAGTTAAGCTTTTTTATGAAGCGATGAGAGTATTTGTTCGGAAACATTTGCGACGAGGAGTTTTATCGGATATCACTCTCAACGTCGGTATTGCGATTCGTGAATGGATCGCATTTGTAGGAAAGATTGCAAGACCACTGCGAACAGCATGTGTCGATTTTGTTTTGATTAATATATCTCTGTTCCTTGGCGAATTTTTTTGGTTTGGCGAGTTCTTCCATTTCCCCGCATATGCGTACCCGGTAACTATGACAGTCCCAAGTATTATTTTGATCGGTGCAATGTATAGCTCGGGTGTTTATACAACCAGAAGGCTTTCATTCACGCGGACTGCCGGAAATGTCATCGTTGGCTACATTATTCTTTCTGCCTTAACGTTTTTTTTTAAGCAATATGGCTTTAGTCGAATGGTCGTTGTAATCTCGGGGATGATCAATTTAATCTTTCTTCCCGGCTGGAGGTTTATTGCAAAGATGATGTTGCACTCTCCGGAGCATCGTCGTCGCAGTTTATTCGGCCGTCGTACAATCATCGTTGGGGTGGGATCTTCAGGACAGGAAGTCTTACGGAAACTTCGTGCAAGGGTTGACGATGGCTATGATATTGTTGGGTTCATCGATACCAATCGAAAGCGTGTCGGCGAGAAAGTTGTGGGTATTGAAATTCTGGGAAGTATTGACAATATTGGTAAAGTCGTGGAAGACCAGAAAGTGTCAGAGGTGATTTTTTCTACTGATATCCTTTCGTATAAGGATATTCTTTCTGTCATAGAACGGAGTAAGAATCGCGCAGTCAATTATCGCCTTGTTCCTCGAAGTCTCGATGTCATCATCGGGAAGACCCATATCGATGAGTTGGATGATATACCACTTGTAAGTATTGAATATAACATCAATAGGCCCGTGAATCGAGTATTGAAAAGACTTTTTGATATCATTTACTCAATCGGTCTGATACTAACCCTCTATCCGATACTGTTGATGATGAATAAATCGGAAAGAGTAACGCATGAGATGAGCAAAAAGTTTTTACTTTTACCAAAAGTCTTGCGCGGTGAAATGAGTATTGTTGGTCCTCCGGAATTATCACTGCGAGATTTACGTAATGGCACCGTTGCATCAATGATGTATTTGGGAAAACCGGGATTAACGGGTTTGCTCCAGTTAAATTATCACGACGAGTTATCGCCCGATGAGATTGAAAAATATAATTTGTACTATGCAAAAAATCAATCTATGCTATTAGACTTCGAGATTGTCATCAAAACATTATTGGAAATTATCAAACGGTAAGGAATTGTAATGGCAAAAGCAGTATTAGATTTTGAGAAGCCAATCATAGAGCTTGAGCAAAAGATTGAAGAGATGCGGAAATATACTGAGTCGCTCGATGTCGCTGATGAGGTGAATAGATTAGAAGCGAAAGTTGATGAATTACGGAAAAGTATTTATTCGGGCCTCACTCGTTGGCAGAAAGTTCAGCTTGCCCGTCATCCTGACCGGCCTTACACATTAGACTATATTGAAAATATCATGACGGATTTTATCGAACTTCACGGCGATAGAAATTTTCGTGATGATAAAGCGATCGTTGGTGGTTTTGCGCGACTGAACGGAGAACCGGTCATGGTGATAGGTCATCAAAAGGGGAGAGATACAAAATCCAATTTGTATCGTAACTTTGGGATGCCTAACCCCGAGGGATATCGTAAAGCTCTACGGTTGATGAAACTTGCCGCAAAATTCCACAGGCCTGTTATTACTATGCTTGATACTCCGGGTGCGTATCCGGGTCTTGAAGCCGAAGAACGTGGACAAGCCGAAGCTATCGCACGTAATCTTTTTGAAATGTCGCATCTCCCTGTTCCCATCATTGTTGTGATCATCGGTGAAGGTGCTTCAGGTGGAGCGCTTGGGATCGGTATTGGTGATCGTATTTTAATGATGGAAAATACTTGGTATTCTGTCATCTCGCCTGAATCGTGCTCGAGTATTTTGTGGCGAAGCTGGGATTACAAAGAACAGGCAGCAGAATCGTTAAAGCTGATTGCGCCAGATTTACTTGCGCAGGGAATTATCGATCGCATTATACCTGAACCCTTAGGTGGCGCACACCGAAACCCCGCCGAAGCAGGAGAAGTCTTGAAAAAAGTTCTTGTTGAGGAGCTCAAAAAATTGAAAAAGATTAAAATAAAAAAACTTATTGAGCAACGGATTGATAAATTTCGAAAAATGGGAGAATGGGAAGAGTAATCCAGTAATCAGTAGGCAGTATGCAGTAAGGTTATGACTCCTATCTCAAATCCAATTATGGTTTCAACTGAAACCAAAATCCGCGTGCGCTACGCCGACACCGACCAGATGAAAATGGTGTACTATGCCAAGTTCTTTGAATATTTTGAACAAGGCCGTTCGGACTTATTACGGAAAATCGGTTTACCATATCCAGAAATCGAAGCGATGGGGTACCATCTTCCAGTCGTTGAAGCTCATGCACACTATTATCGATCTGCACGCTACGACGATTTGGTTGTTGTTCAAACAAAATTGACTACAGTCCCGCAGGTCCGAGTGCGTATTGAATACGAAATAACCCAAGATGAGACGAAAGAACTACTTGCTGATGGTTATACCATACATAGTTTTATCCTTGCGGTGACAGGAAAGCCTGCACGTGCACCTCAGAGATTTTTAGAAGTAATCAATAATGCGTTACAACGATCTAACAGCATGAAAATTCCAGAAACCCAAATGGAGTAGTAATATGCTTTCAAAAGAACTTCTTGATATACTCTGTTGTCCAAAATGTCACGGCGATTTACTACATGAGCCGGAAAAGAAGGTGTTAACATGTAGGAAATGTAGTAGAGTCTATCAAATCAAGGATGATATCCCGATCATGTTAATTGAAGATGAAGAACGAGAGTCACAGCCATCGTCATAGTGTGACAACCGACAGTCGCATTCAGCGAATTATCGAAGACGCGCTCCACGAAGATATTGGGATGGGGGATTTAACGACGGAGGCTATCGTCAGTGAGGGAGAACGAGGACAGGGAGAGATTCTCGTAAAGGAAGCTGGAGTTATTGCGGGATTGGAGATCGCGTCGCTTGTTTTCCAATCTGTGGATCCTGAATTGAATTTCAAACCACTGGTTTCCGAAGGAGCTAACGTCGAAGCTAAGACCGTGGTTGGAACGGTGGAAGGCACTTTAGCGAGCATTCTCACTGCGGAACGAACGGCATTAAATTTTCTTCAACGGATGAGTGGTATTGCAACGCTGACACGGCGATTTGTTGATCGCATCAAGGGGGACCGAGCAAAAATTACTGATACACGCAAAACAGCCCCTACTCTACGAATCATTGATAAACTTGCTGTTCAAATCGGCGGCGGTGTGAATCATCGTTTCGGGCTTGATGATATGGTGCTTATCAAGGATAACCACATCGTTGCTGCCGGGAGTATTGCTGTTGCGATCGATCGTTGTGTGAATAGTCT
>DASRUF010000118.1:0-2651 GCA_035655575.1 Bacteroidota bacterium
AGAGGAATCCTCGTTGTTGGTACCGATGGAAACATATCATGCTTCATCATGTTAGCCATAATTTGCCAGTCACCACCCCGGAAACTGAAAATCGCTTGTTTTGTATCGCCAACAATAAAAAGACTCCCTGATTTTGAAAGCGCTTCACCAATCAATGGATATAAGACTTCCCACTGGATGGGTGACGTATCCTGAAATTCATCGATGAGGAAATGATGAATCATTTCACCGAGACCGAAGTAAATCTCGGGAATATTAAACTCCCTGATAGAACGTGCTAATTGCTTATTCGCATCGCCGAGATAAACCTGAGCGTGTTGTCGTTTCATAAGCTCAATGTTGTCTTTCAGCAATCGATACGCCTTGATGTACGGTTGAAGTCGTGTGCGAGAGACAAGTTCAGCATACTGTGCAACATCGTGCGTAACGATTTTTTGCCTTGTCTCTAACTCTGATATAATCTTCTCATAACGGGGTAGGTCGGATTTTGATTTTGGTCTATTTATCACTGGCTGTGTCAGTGATTTTCCGATAACGTCATCAAAGAAACCACTACGTGCTGACTTGATGATAGTTGCATAGTTCTTAGACACTTCAAAACCGGACGCCTCAGCAAGATTACCGATATTGCAAATCGATTGAAGAACATTTTTTCTGAGGTTATCAATCTGCTGAGCCGTTTCTTCAAGAATCGGTTCATCGGTATACACTGTTAGCAGATTGTATATGCGAAGAACTTCATCAGCAAGCTTTACGTATGGGTTCCATATAAACTTTGCATCTGATGATCGGCTTTGATGGATCGTATCCACAAGTCGTGTTAAAATATTTCTTTTTTCTACATCGCCTACTAATTGCCGCGCAAGAAGGTCGAAAGACTCATCGAGAAACATTTTTCGATCTAACACGACATCAAACTGTGGCGGTAATCCCATTTCCAATGCTGAAATCTTTAACACCCGTACAAGGAAACTATCGATTGTCTGAACCTGAAGATCGGAGTAATTGTCCAGGATATGATCGACCATCGACGCTGCACACTGAACGAGTCTATCACGATCCAAATTGATGACCTCACCGATTTGTTGTAGGGTTTCGTCATCACCAAAGGATGCTTTTTTCAAATACTCGAGAATTCGTTGTTTCATTTCAAGAGCAGCATTATTGGTAAAGGTAATCGCCAAAATGTTGCGCAGGTTGTTATGCGGAATTGTTTCTGAGAGTAGTAATTTCAGAAACCGCAGCGTTAAAGCAGTTGTTTTCCCCGAGCCGGCGGAGGCGGAAACAAGTGTGAAATTCGGAAGAGTGAGTTGTGAATCCTTTGTTAATACCATTTAATTATTCCGAGAGTAGAAAATAGGAATTCATTTAAACCATCTATCTCGGCGGGCAGCTTCAAATTCTATCTTCTCTCGTCGGAGGTCGGATGTCAGTCCCTCAAGAATGACTCTCGGCTTCTCCCCACCCAAAAAGTTTGCATCAATCTTTCCAACTTTCCCGCCACCAAACTCAAAATAACACGCTCCCGCCGCTTCGAATTTCCTCAGCTCAATTTCTATTCCTTCCTTCCGCAGGATGTCGGCAACAACGGTCTTTGCGCCATCTTCGGCAAAGACACCTGCTTTCGGTACGGCGGCTTCCCCCACAGGTACAGTTGCAACATCGCCGACGGCATACACGTTTTCAAATTCCGTTTGAAGGTTTTTTCTATTAACAAGGATGAAACCCTTCTCTCCAAGTTTTGATTGCCTCACAACTGGCGGTGGTGTATGAACCGGAATGCCGATGAAAAGGTCATAAGCAAACCGATCCTTCTTCTCGGTAACTGCATTCTTTGCAGATGAATCAATTTCAATTATTCTGGTGTTCTTGATCAGCTCAATGTTTTGATCAGTTAGCAGGCGTTCAATCTCGCGGGACACATCGGGCGAGACAGGGATCGGGATGGGAGTTGGGATTATTACCTTGATGGTGATGTTCTGTCGTACACCCTTGCCGGTAAAGTAATCGACTAACTGGAAAGCTCCTTCGTATGGTGCAGGAGGACATTTATAGGGAGTACTGAATATCGTTAGGAGGATTGTGCCTTTCTTGAAATCGGAGATAGCTGAGTGGAGTTTCTTCGCCCCTTCGAGGGAGTAAAACTCATGCCCTCCGCTCTCGACAAAGCCGGGAATAGCGGAAGGATACAAATCCGCACCAAGCGCTACAATCAGGTAGTCATACGAAAACCGACTGTGCATGGTAGAAATTACTTTGTTGTCAATGTCAATATTCGTGACGGACTCTTGTATGAATCGGGTTTTATTAGCTTTCAGATTTTTGTAAGAATATTTGATCTCCTCTTCCGACTTTCGCCCAAAGAGTACTTCGAATTTCGAGAAACCGATAAAAAACGAATCACGTTTATCGATCAACGTAATCTCATAGCGATCAGAGAATTTTTCGCTCAACGTGGTTGCCGCTTCCAACCCGCCAAAACCGGCTCCTAAAATTACTATGTTCTTTTTCATTGCTTTAATTCCGAAAATTGTTCATTGGTTGTTCCCCGAGAGGAAAATTTGTTTTGCATGAATATAGAAGTCTCAGAAGCAAGTTTCAAGTAGACACTCCTTTCGGCAAATAACATCATTTAAGGGTTCTGCTCAAGA
>DASRUF010000119.1:0-6049 GCA_035655575.1 Bacteroidota bacterium
GATTACAACACAGGAAAATGTTGCCACTTTCAAACGGCAAATAAAAATGCTCGGTCTATCATACGATTGGTCTCGTGAAATTAATACAACGGATCCCAATTACTACAGATGGACCCAATGGATCTTTTTAAAAATCTACAATGCATGGTACGATCCACAACTCCATAAAGCACGTCCAATATCTGAATTACTAATTCCCAGCGGGTTAATTGGGAGAGAAAAGTATGAGTTTATTCAGAAACATCGGCTTGCTTACCTTTCCGAGATGCCTGTCAATTGGTGTGCTGAGCTCGGAACTGTTCTGGCAAACGAAGAAGTTGGCGAGTGGGTTGAGAAGGGCTATACCGTTGAACGGCGAATGATGAAGCAATGGATGCTGCGCATCACCGCCTATGCTGAACGTCTTGAAAAAGATTTGAATGATGTAGATTGGCCCCCCGGCATCATCGAGATGCAGAAAAATTGGATTGGTCGATCTGAGGGCGTGGAAGCATATTTTCCACTATGCGATTCCAAATCAAAAATATCAGTATTTACCACGAGATCCGATACGATGTTCGGAGCCACGTATCTCGTACTTGCACCTGAACATCCGCTTGTCGATTTGGTGACGACGTCAGAATATCGAATTGTTGTTGATGAGTATCGATCACAATCAAAACGTAAGAGTGAGTTAGAGCGAACTTCGCTTGACAAAGAAAAAACCGGTGTGTTTACAGGTGGTTATGCAATCAACCCTGCCACAAAGAAGAGCATTCCAATTTGGATTGCAGACTATGTGCTTCTGACGTATGGCACAGGAGCAATCATGGCGGTCCCTGGACATGATGAACGAGATTATGATTTTGCAAAAAAGTTCTCTCTTCCAATTGTTGAAGTAGTATCTGGCGGCAATATTTCTCAAGCAGCGTTCTTGGAAGATGGTGTAGGAGTCAATTCAGCGAATGATGAAATATCCCTTGATGGTTTACCGACTTCGGAGGCGAAAAAGAAAATGACAAAGTGGCTTGAATTCAAGCAAGTAGGGAAACATTCCGTGAAATACAAACTACGGGATTGGTTGTTTTCTCGTCAGCGATATTGGGGAGAACCATTTCCACTCATTTACTTGGAAGATGGAACCGTAAAAGCATTACCAGAGGATAAACTTCCAGTCCTCTTACCTGACGTCGAATCTTATAAACCGAGTGGCTCAGGAGAATCTGTACTTGCTACCATCGATTCATGGGTGAATACGGTTGATCCTGAAACTGGCAAACCTGCACGACGAGAGACTCATACGATGCCGCAGTGGGCGGGGTCATGTTGGTATTATCTACGGTACCTTGATCCTTCAAACAAAACTGAATTTCTCTCACGCGAAAAAGAACGTTACTGGATGCCGATCGATTTGTACATGGGCGGCGCAGAACATGCTGTGCTCCATCTCCTCTATGCAAGGTTTTGGCACAAAGTGCTCTATGATTTGGGTTATGTTTCGACAATAGAGCCATTTAGGAAGTTGGTGAACCAAGGGACAATCCTTGGCGAAGATGGTCAGAAGATGTCGAAATCGCGCGGCAATGTGGTCAATCCTGATGATGTTATTAAGGAATACGGAGCAGATTCCATGCGGTTGTTTGAGATGTTCATGGGACCACTTGAAGATACCAAACCTTGGTCAACACGGGGAGTTGAGGGAGTCCATCGCTTCTTAAATCGTGTGTGGAGAATGATTGTTAATGAAGACGGCTCTTTACATGAATCAATTAAGGATATGCCATTAACAGGTGATCAGGAAAGACTGCTTCATCAAACGATCAAGAAAGTGACACATGATGTTGAGAGTTTAGATTTTAATACCGCCATTTCGCAAATGATGATTTTTGTAAATGAGTTTTTAAATCTGGAGACCAAACCTCGTAAAGCAATGGAGACATTCGTTCTCTTATTATCACCATTTGCACCTCATATCGCGGAAGAACTTTGGGGGAAACTTGGCTACCCACGAACACTTGCCTATGAACCATGGCCCCAATATGATGAATTAAAAACAGCCGTCGATACCCTTGAAATGGTCATCCAGGTCAATGGGAAGGTCAGATCAAAATTAGCCGTGCCGTTCGATATTGATGATGAAGAGTTAAAAAAAATAGTATTCGCTGATGAAAATATCAAACGACATCTCAATGGTAAGCAAATTCTTAAAATTGTCATTGTGAAAAATAAATTAATCAGCCTCGTTGTAAAGTAACCAACATGTCAACGATATCAGTGATAGTTATTACGTACAACGAAGAGCGTAACATCGAGCGTTGTCTTCGGAGTGTTCATTGGGCAGATGAAATAATCGTCGTGGATTCCTTCAGCACGGATACGACGGTGGAGATTGCGAATCGATTTACAAAAAATGTCATTCAACATCGCTATGAGGGAGACATCCTTCAACGTGAGCGTGGTTTTGCAATGGCGAAGGGTGATTGGCTCCTATGGATTGACGCTGATGAAGAAGTGACAGACGATTTGCAGCAAGAAATTCAAACAGTTCTTCGTTCACCTGATGCAAAAGATGGATACTTTATTACCCGCAAAGTTTTTGTGTTTGACAAGTGGATTGAACATGGTGGATGGTTTCCGGATTGGCAATTTAGATTAGCTCGAAGGACTAAACAAATTCCACAGTATCAAGAAGTCCATGGTGGTTTTACAACTCATGGTCCGAAGGGAAATTTGAAGGGCTACCTTCACCATTATACCTATGCCGATATTTCTGAATACCTACGGAAGATGAATGACCATACTTCGTTACATGTTTCAAATAAATTAAAAGAAAATCCGATCTCCAGCATTGGTTGGCAAAAAATCGTTATGAGCCCGCTTGTGTACTTTTTTAAAATGTATATCATTAAAAAGGGCTATCGAGACGGGATGCATGGTTTTTTAGTTGCGGTGTATTCGGCACTCTACACGCTGCTTCTCTATGCAAAGACGTGGGAATATCAATGGCGGCTGCGTGAGGGAAAAGGTTTACTGCCGCCGATCACCAACACAGAAATTCACCAATTGAAACAACTATCTTGAATTCCGATGTCAATACATGGTGAAAAAAAATCACTCTCACTTGTTGTTACCGTATACAATCAACCTATGGCTTTTGAGTTCATTCTCGCCGCCCTTCAGCGACAGACGATGAAGGATTTTGAAGTGATTGTTGCCGATGACGGCTCTGGTTCGGAAATTGAAGAGATCGTTCATAAGGCGCAGGGGAAAACAAATTTTTTAATAAGTCATGTCTGGCAAGCAGACGAAGGATTTCGTAAGAATGTAATACTCAACAAAGCAATTGAAAAAGCAGAAACTGACTATATGGTATTCATCGATGGAGATTGTATTCCCCATTGTCAATTCTTGTTGGATCACTGGAAAGAACGGCAGCCAAATGGGGTTTTATGTGGGCGGCGAGTGAATTTTAGTAAGGAGATTTCGGAGAGCTTAAAGCTTGAGGATATATCATCAGGCAGATTTGAAAAAATTTCATTGAAAGTACTTATCGACGGCTTACTGGCACGGAGTAGTAATTTGGAAGATGGAATCCGAATTGAAAATTCTTTGATTCAACGGATAATCCGCTTCCGAAAGGGAAGAATCTTTGGGTGTAATTTTTCCGTCGAAAAAAGGCTTCTTGAAGAAATTAATGGTTTTAACGAAGATTATCAAGGTCCTGGGCTTGGTGAAGACTCCGATATCGCTTTTCGGTTAGAGCTTCTTGGTGCTCGATTAATTCCTCTTCGTTACATGGCTCTATTGTATCATCTTTATCATCCGCAGACAATAGTAGGAGGAGAAAACAAGAGAATATACGAACGTATTGTGTCTGATAGGGAAGTGATTTGTTTAAACGGATTGAGAAAACTTGAGTCTGTCCAATCGGCAGCAATATTATGAAATAAGTTGACCTCCCTCATGAATCCCTTTCGAACATATCTTCGTCTCGTCGGCTATGTAAAACCATATTGGAAGCATGTCGGAGTGTCGGTAACTGCTACACTCATCTACTCATTTTTTAGCGGTATTTCAATCTATCTATTTATTCCACTGTTGAATATGCTATTTCATCCTGGTCAAATGGATAGCACCTCTGCCATTGGTACTGGAGGTGGGCTTCCAGTGTTTTCGAATGCCATCGATGCCGCGAGACAATTTGTCCTCAACGTTATTTTCAGAGGAACACAAATGGATGCATTACTGTCAATCTGCATCATCATCGTGATTGCTTTTCTCTTTAAAAATGTTTTCGGATATCTTCAATCGTATTTTATGAACTTTGCAGAAGAGGGTGTCATTAAAGATTTACGCAATGCTTTATTCAGACATCTCCATGATTTACCATTGGGTTATTTCAGCACCACACGAACAGGCGGCTTAATTTCTCGAATAACGAACGATGTCGCGATTATTAACGGTGGAATCAGTGCGATCTTTGTAACTATGGTCCGCGAGCCCCTCCTTATTCTTGTATTTCTCTTTCTCGCATTTAGTTTGAGTTGGAAGCTTACGATAATCTCACTGCTTGTATTTCCATTTTCATTATCTATCATCGGATTGATATCGGTGCGGTTGCACAAAGAACGTGGAGTATCACAGGAACGGATAGCAGATATTACTTCCGTTCTTCATGAAACCATCTCGGGTGTGAAAGTCGTAAAAGCATTTGGAATGGAAGAATTCGAGAATAAAAAATTTAATCGCCATACGGAGAATTATTTTGCTTCATTGATAAAGATCACTCGTATCCGAGATCTTGCTTCGCCAACGACTGAATTCTTGAGTGTCATTGCAGGAGCAGTAATTATTTGGTATGGTGGAACGCAAGTCTTAGTTGAACATACCATGGATGCAAGTGAATTTCTCGTTTTTCTTCTCATTATTTTTCAGGTGATGCCTCCAGTGAAAGAGTTAGCAAGTATTAATAACAGGATACAAGAATCGAGTGCAGCGGGGAAACGTATTTTTGAAATTCTCGATACCCAGCCCTCTATCAGAGATTTGAGAGATGCAAAATCATTGAGAGATTTTATTTCGAGTATCGATTTTCAACATGTTCGGTTTTCCTACAATGGATCTGATGGTGTTTTAAAGAATATTAATCTGAAGATTGTGAGAGGTGAAGTTTTAGCAATTGTTGGACCTAGTGGGAGTGGAAAGACAACACTTGTTGATCTGGTGCCCCGCTTTTACGATCCAACTGGTGGCAGTATACATATTGATGGAATCGATCTGAGAGAAATTGAATTGAAATCTCTTCGTGACAAAATCGGTATCGTAACGCAGGAAACAGTTTTATTTAATGACACTGTGCGTAATAATATCGCATACGGACTCGAAGATTGCTCTACCGATCGTATCATAGAAGCGGCAAAAGCAGCAAATGCGCATGATTTCATCATGGCAATGCCTAAACAATATGAAAGCGTCATAGGCGAACGTGGTGTGAAACTGTCGGGCGGAGAGCGCCAACGTTTATCTCTCGCCCGTGCGATTTTAAAAAATCCACCTATTTTAATCCTCGATGAAGCAACTTCCGCATTAGATACAGAGTCTGAAATCCTTGTTCAAGAGGCAATTGAACATTTAATGACAGGTAGGACATCATTAGTGATAGCGCATCGATTATCTACTATACAACATGCCAATCGCATCATTGTGATGAATGAGGGAGAGATTATCGAGGAGGGTACTCATGCAGAATTGCTTTCCAATCCGAACGGGCTTTACAGAAAGTTATATAATCTTCAATTCCGAACTTAGCGATCGATCAATGGACGAACTCCCCAAAGAGACTCATCAAAATCGTGATAGGTACGACCAAATAATATTTGCTCTCCTTGTTGTATTCCTTCTTTGCACATCATTTTCTATTGCTCTATCGGAAATCGGGTATTTCAGTGCGCTATCGTTGTTGATTATTAAAAGAATTGTATCCCGGAATTTTTCATATCCTCGCACTCCCGTCGATTATTTCCTTCTCGGATATGTTTTTGCAGAAGTAATGGCAACAATATTTGCCATC
>DASRUF010000120.1:0-2000 GCA_035655575.1 Bacteroidota bacterium
TTTTACAAAGACAAAAAAACAAATACCATTCGGACAAGGACTAATTTTGCGGGTGGAATTCTCGGCGGTATTTCCAATGGCGAAGATATCGTTGTGCGGGTTGCTGTAAAACCGCCGTCTTCAATTCCTAAAGCTCAAGAGACTGTTGACGTAAAAGGAAGAAAACGAACGATCAAAGTTGAAGGACGCCATGACCCGTGTCTTTGTCCTCGTGTTGTCCCCGTTGTGGAGTCAATGATTGCCCTCGTCCTTGCCGATCACCTGATGCGACAGCAGTTGATTCGAAAAAATAATTCTGTCAGTCGTATTCGAGAAGAAATCGATTTCATTGACGATATGCTCATGCTCTTGCTTTCGCAACGACAAGAACTTGTGCGTGAAGTTGGGGAATGGAAGCAAAAGCACAAAATCCCCATCCCAGATCCAAAACGAGAACAAGGCATTATGAAAAAACGACTTGCTCTTGCCGAAGAAGCAAATCTTGATTCTTCATTTGTCGAGAATATCTATGAAGCAATCTTCCAACATGCACGAGCGATCCAAAAGCACGTATGAAGCCGGAGATAGCTATTATTGGTTACGGGCGATTTGGGAAATTATTAGCTCATCACCTGAAGAAAGACGCTCAAGTTTTTGTTTCTGATAAAAAGAAACCCAAAAACGTCGAGCGTGGAATAACAGTTATTTCGCTTAACGAAGCTGCAACAAAGAGTGTTGTTGTACTCGCAGTTCCAATCAGCGTGGTACCATCCATTTTGAGATTCATTGCTCCCTTACTGCAACATGGGACGCTGGTCTGCGATGTGTGTTCAGTGAAAGAGCAGCCGATTACATGGATGAAAGACATTTTGCCTAAGCATGCATCTATTCTTGGAACTCATCCCCTCTTTGGTCCTGATAGCATCGGTAAAAATTTAAAAAATCGAACAATTGTCCTTTGTCCGGTTCGTATACATTCTCAACAACTTTCCTTAATCATGGGAGGGTTACGCAAAATCGGCTTAAATGTTATCAGGATGTCCCCACGGCAGCACGATGAGATGATGGCATCGACGTTGTTCCTCACCCACATCATCGGTCGAGGATTACATAGACTCAATCTTCCTCCGCCCGATCACACCACTCAAAATTATTCCAATCTAAAACAAATCGTTGAGACTGCCGGCAACGATACCGTTCAGCTATTTGAGGATATGTACAACTACAATCGCTTTGCAAAACATATGCTTACCAATGTCATGAGAGAATTCAGAAAGCTGTCGTCCACTTTAAATTCACATTCAGCATGAACATCCCTCGCATCTCTCCGTTGGAAGAAACTCCTAGATCACCGGTTGGAGCTGGTTTGAAAATGTTCCTCCGGGTCAGGAGATGGGGCCACCCAAATGAATTGCACTCGGTGACAGAAAACTCCCTATTGCTATACCATCACAAAACTTATCAAAATATCAAACTCCATTTCATCGGCTTCATTACTTTTCCTTACCGTGGAATCATACTATCAAAGAGCAAGGCAGAAGATATATCGTTCAGAATAATACAGCTTACATCTTACGCTGAAACTTTTAAAGTAACCTCTTTAAAAGTTTTCA
Source organism: Bacteroidota bacterium (assembly GCA_035655575.1). Lineage (GTDB taxonomy): Bacteria > Bacteroidota > Ignavibacteria > UBA10030 > SZUA-254 > DASRUF01. The sequence goes on from DASRUF010000120.1 coordinate 1,593, forward strand.
TCATTTCAATGAATTGTCTGAAAAGATAATCACTATCGTGTGGACCGGGTGAGGCTTCGGGGTGGTACTGGACACAGAAGATGGGCAGCTCACGATGACGAAAGCCTTCGTTCGTTCCATCATTGAGATTTACATGCGTGATCTCCACTTGCGAATGATTGAGTGAATCAGGATCGACTGCAAAGCCGTGGTTCTGCGAGGTAATCTCTATCTCGTTGGTGAGAAGATTTTTTACGGGATGGTTAGCGCCCCGGTGCCCAAACTTCAATTTGTACGTCTTTCCTCCAAGCGCAAGCGCAAGCAACTGATGACCCAGGCAAATTCCAAAGATAGGTTTTTTATCCAATAATATTTTTATATTCTCGATCGCATAATGTACAGCTTCAGGATCTCCTGGTCCGTTTGATA
>DASRUF010000121.1:0-3929 GCA_035655575.1 Bacteroidota bacterium
GGCTTAGGAGGTAAGTTTAGGATTTCCTCAGAGAAATGTTCAACGATAAAGCTCACAATGTCTTTCACAGACACGACAGTAAGGGGTTGGTTTTTATCGTCAACGATGGGTATATGTCTGTATCCTCCAACTGTCATCGCATTCATAACAAACGCCAAGCTGTCATCGGGTTGAAACGATTGGGGTTTCGGTGTCATGATCTCTTCCACCGGAATTTCATTAAGCTCCTTTCCAGTCCCAATCGCCTTAGAGATGATATCACGCTCCGTGAGAACACCAACAAGCTTCCCATCGTCCACCACCAGAACACATCCAAACTGTTTTACCTGCATCATCGCGATGGCATCCTCAACGTTTTGTCCAATCTCAAGACAGATGGGTTTTCCAGCCTTGATGTCTTTGATCGGCTTTTTAAAAGTATTCGAATCCAACACCTTTATTCTACCAGATTGCTCATCCATAATGTTGAATTCTTCCTCAAGTATTTCGTTTGCCATAAACTCTCCTTGATATTCATTATCAATGAATGAATTGAATCATTTTCAATATATTAAAAAAATTATTATCCTCACTCATCATCATCACTCGGCTGTTTTCTTCACACATTCCTGACACTCACAAATCTGGCGCAGGTGATCATAGGTGTAAATTCCTGTCCGATGACCATCTCCCCAAGTAAGCTGTAGCGCATAATTACCAACGGCTTCGATTCCCTTTAATACGAATTGCCCTGGTTTCACAATTGGCAGCATTACAGAACCTTCCCCCATTTCCACTTCCTGCTTGCAGCCAGCACAGGGACAGTACTTCCGCAACGTTCGGAGAACATGACTACCCTTATGCATATCGTCCCATTCGATTGTCAATTCTGAGCCGTTGACTTGTTTGACTTTGAGGGGTCTCATACTGAAATTCGTGTTTCCATGGAGATATTTAAAACTACCTCATGTCCCATCACCGAAACCGTTCTGGAACATATCTCACAAAGAGTTCCGTCAATTGCTGGCGAGAGGATATATCGAGATCTTCATCATCACGATCTCTCTTCCTGAGCATCTCGAAATCGTCAAGGTCACGGGGTTTCATTTTGTGAAGATAATCTTTGAGCGTTTCAACCATATTATGCTGTTCAATACGTGTCATTGTTCTTCTCTGTGTTTTATTATTCCATCAATGAATTACTTAGTATTTCTTTTGTGTTCTATCATTCATCCTGAGCCGAGAATTTCTTCACGGTCTGCCGTCAACTTTCCACAATGAATTCATGAGATAGGGCCAAACGACATATTGAAATCCCATGATATCGGCTGCGTGCAGCCCTGTTAATTTCTGAGCGATCAATGTCGATTTTTCCGTCGGTTGAAGAAGCTCAAGACGAAGAAGCTCTTTCTGTTTTCGAAAAACACGATCAGGATTGCCTAATCCTGTTTGTACCCCGAGGTTATCGAGCACAGTCCCAAACGGTCCCGCAAGTTTTTGCAGGCGTGCACCACTATTCATAGGATATCCTACAAAATCAGTTTCGTTAAGTTCCGGGACAAACGTCTCGGGATCGATCTTAACAACTTCACCACATGCGATACCGATACCGAATCCATGGGGGGAAGGGAACTTCAGCTTCTCCGCAATATACCAGTACCGTTTATGGATTTCAAGCGATGCACCGAGTGCCCAATGAAGCGCTTCTGCACGAGATCCGTGATCTTTTACCTCCCATATCAAAACAAACCCATCACCCAAGAATTTATGAAACGTATGTTTATAAAAAAATGCCAACTGGATGACACTATCGTAGATGGTTTCGATAACACGTGTTATCTCGCCTGCAGTCGATCCTAACGACCATACGGAAAAGCTGCGCAGATCGGCATAGACCACAACTACATCGAGTCTCTCTCCGTGAACTATTGATTCTTTCTCTGTTAACGTGAGTGGGTTATATTTCAAATACATTGTATGCAGCTCCAGGTTGATTACTTAAGCTGCAACTAACATACTGACATCACCTGCACCCTCACGGACAACGACGGGTTGATCATCTGTCAGATCAAGAACAGTGGAGACCTCCAGCGAACTATTTCCTCCGTCGAGGATTACATCAACACGGTTTTCATAGAGCGCTCTGATCACATTGGGATCGTTAATAATATCGCCTTTTTCATCTGTCACGCTGGCACTAAGTATTGGATGTCCTAGTTCCTTTACCAAGGCAAGACAGGTTTTATTATTGGGCACACGAATTCCCACCGTCTTGCGTTTCGAGATCATACTTTTGGGTAATTGTTTCAATCGACTTGCTGTGAGAATGAACGTATAAGGACCTGGAATAAGGTGCTTCATTAATCGAAATGCAGAATTTGACATCCTTGCATATTCGCTAATATGCGTTAGATCGGAACAAATAAAACTATAGGATTTACTTTGATCTTCCTGTTTAATTTGATATATCTTCCGAATCGCTTCGGTATTAAATATGCTACAACCGATACCATAGACAGTATCTGTTGGATAAATAATAATGCCCCCTTGGTGTAAAACATCAGATGCATGATTGATATGCCTGCCCTGGGGATTTTGAGGATGAACCTTGAGAACCATGGTACTCTCCTTAAATGATGATACAAGTTTAACATTTTTTCTTCCGCTAGATTGAAAGGAAGTATCAATTTAGTAATTGTTCACTCTGGATTTGTCGAGTTTGGCTGTCAGCAAGTTTATGTTCATTGATATGATCTAACCGACCCTCGAAGTTGGAGAATCGTTTATCTGTTTCCTCGTATTTCTTCCGCGCATTGTCGAGATGGGTTCCAAGCGTATCGAAACATTCTCGTATTCTGCCTACATCTCCTTGGAGATGCGACAAAACATCTAAAATTTCGCGCGCCTTTTGTTCTATATACAATCCTCGAAGACCGAGTGAGATTACCTGAAGATATGCATAGAAGCTATTTGGCGATACCGGGATAACCTTGCGCGAAATACCATATGAATACACTCCGGCACCGTTCGCACTCTCATCTTTTATCATCACTTCATAATAAATATTTTCTGCCGGGATATACATTAACGCAAACGGAAATGTCCCTTCATCGGGAAGTATGTATTTTGTGGCAATGGCATCGATGTGTTTCTTAACATCGCTGTAAAAGGCTTTTTGATAACCCTTTTTTTCAGTTTCATTACTTGTCGAAAGCATTTTACGAAAATTTTCAAGTGGGAACTTTGAATCAATGGGAACCATACGATCGGAAGTCCGAATAATCGCGTCGACAACGCTACCGTTACGAAAATGATATTGCATTTCATAATGTTGAGAGGGTAGTACCTGCTTGAGCAAATCCTCCAAAAGAAATTCCCCTAATCCGCCACGGAGCTTTGGAGCACGGAGAAGCTCTTCGAGTTTAGAAACACCTTGTCCTAATTCTTTTATCTCTTGTGTGGCTGTTGCAAGCTCGCCGATATTTTTCTGTACATCGCTGATCACGCGTGCAGCGTTGTCGAGACGATTGCCCACAGTATTTGTTTGAGATTGGATTTGTTGGTTTACTAACGATAGCTGCTGGTTAACGTTTTCAGTAAGATGCTGAATGCTATTCCGCACATCAGACCTGAGCGATTCCAGATGTTGTTGCATCAATAAGGCAGATTGAGCGGAATCGGTTGAAGTTTGAGAATGTTGCTTACGAGTAAGAAAAATAATGACGCCTGCCGCTGAAATTAATAGTAACGTGAAGATAGCAATAAGGACAAATTCCATGAACGATCCCAATACCCTTACATAGAAGTGTGTGTCATATGTGGTTGGAACATTGCAGAAAGTTTAAATCAGATTTTCTGCAATATCGACTTAATGAATACTAACAAATTTTCCTCAAAAGTACAAGTCCCATAAATTATTGCTCATTTGTCCAATCTACACTTTTCCCCAG
>DASRUF010000122.1:0-3169 GCA_035655575.1 Bacteroidota bacterium
CTGAAAACAACACCAAACCTATATCAATTGAAAAATCCACTCTGCAACTTGATTCTTCGGTGTCTTCAGCGAATCGAGCAGAACAGGCTCGCCTAAGTGCGAAGCACGTCGGCGAGCAGGCACTCTTACCAAAAGACAAAACGTACAACATTATTTCACTTACACAATTGACTCGTATTCTCTCCGACGGGAATGCTGTTGTCTTTGATGCAAGAAAACCTGAAGAATTTCGCCAAGGGCACGTTCATGGAGCACGAAACATTTTTGGTCTTGAAGCGGAAGAGCATTTTGAAGAACTCGTCCAGATACAGCGTGATACACTTATTGTTATCTACTGCAACAATCCGGAATGTCATTTAGGTCCTATGTTGGCAGATTTCATGCACCTGTTGGGATTTACGAAACTGTATTTGTACGATGGTGGTTGGGATGGTTGGATTGAAGCAAAAATGCCGATTGATTCATCAATGATTCATAATTGACGATGAACGGGAAGATGAAAAGCATTTTGTCAAACCGATATATCATTTTTATTTCACGACTTGTCCTTGGCTCGGTGTTTATCATTGCGAGCATCGACAAAATTGCAGCCCCCGAAGCATTTGCTGCTAACGTGCAGGCATATCGTCTAATGCCATTCTTTTTAGTGCATATTTTTGCTCTCGCAATCCCCTGGGCGGAATTAGTTTGCGGTATCTTTCTGATTGCAGGTGTATTTATTCGCTCATCGTCGATACTTCTCTCCATCTTGCTTAGCGTGTTCATCGTGGCAATCGTCAGCGCATTATTACGTGGCTTGAATATCGATTGTGGTTGTTTTGGCGTTGAACACACTTTACCTGTGAGCTGGATGCGCGTGCTGGAAGATGTCGGACTAATGATACTTGGGATGCACATATTTATATTTTCTGAACCTTCTTTCTTATCTAAGAATATACTCGGCAGCAAAGGTGATTGAAATATTTATCAATTCGCTTATGAGACTTCTGAATTATTGTGAATTGTCATGTTGATCCCGACACAGTCGGGAGAAACATCTTCTTTTTAGCGTTTGAGACCCTTCGCTTTGCCTGCTTGCCAAAGCTTGCCTGCTGAACATTCGGCAAGCAGGCGTAGCGGCGGGCAGGCTCAGGGTGACAGAGAGAGTAATTTTTCAAAAGTCTCTTATAGTAAATCCGAATAAATTTCAACTACTAAATAAAAGCCATTTTATACAGCAGGCTCGCCTAAGTGCGACACGTCGTCCGAAGACTCTGTGTCGCAGGACGAAGCACGTCGGCTTCACTGCACGAAACAGCCGTTCCGTGAAGTGCAGCGAGCAGGCTTTTCTGGCTAACCAAACAACACAAACAAGGATATGTGAAATAGTGATTTTTTTGTAGCTTATCAGTGTTGTCAAAAAATATCTTCTGCCAATTTAATGGCTCAATCATAGTTCTTCGAATTACTTGTTTTCATTGCTTTCCGCTTAAAAATCTTTTATATTTGAGCCAATGTCTTTATAAGTAACTGATCGATTAACTTTTCCACTTCCGAATCTTGGATTTTCTTCTCTGGGTTTGTCGGGGTATGCATATTTTTGGTGTGGTCGTCTGGCTCGGAGGCTTAATGTTCCAAAGTGCAATCATGATACCAGTCTTTCACTCTGAGGAGACACCAACCAAATCAATATTCAGGCGTGTCAATAAACGATTTGTATCTTTTATGTGGATGAGTGTCTGGACGATACTCATAACCGGGCTAATTATGATGTTGCAGAAGGGATATTTCTTTGGATTTCAATCGAATGACCGTTGGTCGATATTATTAGGATTTAAACAATTAATTTTTGTGTTGATGGTTTTTTATGCGTTCGGATATGCGCGAATGTTGAAGTATCTTGAAGCGCCTTCTTCAAACGGTGGATTTGATGAAAAAGCGGAGCTTTACCGTCATCGTGTCGATCAATTTCGGACACTAAACATTTTGTTTGGTATTATTTCACTATTGCTCGCTGCAGCGATGTAAAACGATGGCGAAAGTAATCACCATAGCGAATCAGAAGGGAGGCGTAGGAAAAACAACGACTGCAATAAATCTTTCAGCGGGAATCGCCGTCGCTGAGTATTCATCTCTTCTCATTGATATCGATCCTCAAGCTAATACGACAAGCGGACTTGGACTGGATGTTCGCGACAGTGGACAAAATGTCTATGATGTGTTAATCAATGATGTCGATCCGCATGACGTTATTGTGAAAACTGAAATGCCATATCTTTCGCTTCTTCCCTCTCACATAAACCTTGTCGGTGCTGAGGTGGAACTTGTTGAGATTGAGGATCGGGAGTTTCTTGTGAAAAATCTCGTTGAGAGAGTGCGTAATGAATATGAGTACATTTTCATCGATTGTCCACCATCGCTCGGACTTCTAACATTGAATGGTTTGGTTGCAGCGGATACAGTCCTCATTCCAGTTCAGTGCGAGTATTATGCACTCGAAGGGTTGGGTCAGCTGCTTAACACGATCAATATTGTTCAAAAGAATCTTAATGCAAAGTTGGAAATTGAAGGTGTGTTGATGACCATGTTCGATAGCCGGCTGCGGCTTTCGAATCAGATTGTCGAGGAAGTCAAAAAATATTTTGGCGATAAAGTGTTTACAACAATTATCAATCGAAATGTGCGCTTGAGCGAGGCGCCGAGTTATGGTAAACCCGTGTTGCTCTATGAAGCGGTATCATCTGGTGCACGAAATTATATGGAGCTCACGAAGGAATTTTTAAATCGTCAGCGGGATGTTCAACTTACAATTGCATCGGCAACGTAGGAACTATGTCAAAAATTAAAGGCGGCTTGGGGAAAGGATTGTCGGCGCTTATTCGATCCGTACCGCAGAAAGCGGGAGAATCTCCACGACGTGTGGAACCGGATACTGCTGTTATCGCTTCGACTGAGGCGGAGCAAGCTTCTCGTCGGATCATTTCCCATTTAGATCTTTCGATAATTCGACCGAATCCCTACCAACCCCGTGCCGATTTTAATAAAGTCGCACTTGATGGGCTTAAACAATCGATAAAGCAAAAAGGTATCATTCAGCCCGTAACAGTTCGGAAAGCAAGAGATGGAGCATACGAGCTTATCTCGGGTGAGCGCCGCATACGTGCCGCATCTGAGCTCGGATTTCAAACTA
>DASRUF010000123.1:0-7757 GCA_035655575.1 Bacteroidota bacterium
AATGGCTGGAAACTTGTATCATACTTCGACGTCATCACCGATGACGTATTTCAAAATTATCAGACACGCGGTATCAGTTCCCGCGATACGATGATAATATCTCGACAAGCACGTGATGCAGATACGCTTACGTGTAACGGAGAGACATTTACCAACACAGGTTCCATTGAAAATTGGATAAGTTTAAATTAGAACTGATGTTACGCACAGCATTGTTCCCGTGCAAGAAGTTTTGAATTGTTAGCCCCGAACTTCAGTTCGGGGTAACCATAGCACTCGACGAGCAAGGGTTTTAACCCTTTAATAATGGGCTGAAGCCCGGTTTGGGTTTGGAGTTCCTCTGTCCCCACGATAAATCGCGGGGCTATTTATCTGGAACTCCTCCGTAACATCAGTCAAAAGTTTGCACTGCCCGCTCTACCTGACAGAATTGAAATTGAAACTAAATGAATTTTCGATAATGATCCCTCTCAACAATAACGCATTATGGCATCAACCGATCCATTAAACCAAATAATCGACCGTTCACTAAATTACGGACGCCATTTGATCCGTCGTTTTCTTACGACTGCAAATCATCAGCCAATGAATGTGGTTTTAGATGTCGGCGCGGGTTGGGGAGATGATTTGTTGATCGCCCGTGAGCAAAACACTCATGCCAAACTCCACGCAATCGAGGTGCATCCCGAGTATCAGGAAGCATTGAAACAGAAAAATATCATCGTCCACTCGCTGAACATCGAGCGAGACATGTTTCCCTTTGCAGACGAATCCGTCGATATCGTTATCGCCAACCAAATACTTGAGCATGTCAAAGAATTATTTTGGGTGTTCCATGAAACGACGAGAGTCCTTCGTGTAGGAGGAACGTTGATCATCGGCGTTCCCAATTTAGCATCCCTTCACAACCGAATTCTCTTAGCTCTCGGAAGACAACCGACCTGTATCCAGAATCATACGGCTCATGTTCGTAGTTACACGAAGAATGATATCTTGAAATTTCTGAAGATCTGTTTTCCCGACGGGTACACTCTGAAAGATTATGGGGGGAGTAATTTTTACCCATTCCCACCTCTCCTCGCAAAGCCATTGGCGTCAATGTTTCCAACTATGGCGTGGGGTATCTTCCTCATGGTAAGAAAAGAAAAAAAATACACAAAGGAATTCTTAACTCAGCCGGTTTCGGAAAGACTGGAAACAAACTTCTATCTTGGGAAATGAGCGGCAACCACAATGGAGATGAGGAACGTCGGGCTGTGAATTTGTTTATTGCTTACCTCAATTGTAAATTGATTTGTTATAAGAGATTTCTGAAAAATTACTCTCTCTGTCACCCTGAGCGAAGCGAAGGGTCTCAAACGCTAGAAAAAGAAGATGTTTCGCTTCGCTCTTAATGACAATTTATCATAATTCAGAAGTCTCTATAAGCTCTTGACTGATAACTGATGAAAAAACAAACGATCGTATCACAAAAAGGTGAGATAGAATTTAGAAAACTCCTCTATCAAAAACAGATTGAAGGTAAAACGGTTATTGATGATGAGTATGACTCCGTCGAAATAGAAAAGGTGCTTCATGAACGGATGCAGAAGACGTTCGATCGGCTAAATTCTTTGAGAAACAATGGCATTACAATATCCCCTTATGTAGAGATTGGGGCAGAACGATGTCAACGGTCATTAGTCATGGAGAATAAGCTCGATGCTGCGGGGGCAAGTGTTGACATTTCTTACGATATGCTTAAAAGTTGCGATCATTACAAAACGGTTTTTAACTTCGATAAAACACCGATACGAATATGCTGCGACGCAAACAATCTGCCATTTAAAACCGATTCAGTGCCATTCCTCTTTTGTTACGAAACGCTTCATCACTTCCCCGATCCGACGCCAATTATCAATGAGATTTATCGCGTGCTCTTACCCGGTGCATATTTCTTCTTTGATGAGGAACCGTACAAGCGAATCCTCCGCATCAAATTGTTAAAAAGCAGGAAGGTCCACTCGAATGATTCGCAGAAGTTGAGCACAGTCAATAAACTCTTTGATTTCTTTTGTTCCGAGATAGCCTGTAATGAAGTTGAATACGGCATCATAGAAAACCTCGATATACCACTCTCGCTCTGGAAAAAAGCACTCAGACCCTTCGAGATACAACAGATGCACCTTGAGTCTATTAAAGGTATAACCTCTGAGCTGTTCAAACCAAAAAATCCTCTGAAACTGCTTTTTACTTATTTATTTGGCGGGACTATTTCCGGTCTCTGTCGGAAACCTGGAGTGCATGTGCAACAAGATGTTTCTCTCTACGAACTTCTTATTTGTCCAACATGCCTATTAGAAAAATCTGAGCGCGGGCTTTCACAAGAAAATCAATCATTGTTATGTGGAAAATGTGGTAGGCAGTATTCCATTATAGACAATATTATTTTTTTATTCACTGACGCCAAACTCAAAGAACTTTATCCTGATATCTTTGAGAAGTATTATAATCATTCCGTGACATGAAGGATTGATTTCAGCAACATCCATACTCTGGCGGAGAAAAATTCTTATCCTTCGCATAAACAACTTCTCCCCCAATTACGTATTGACCTTTCACTAAGACCTTGTACCATTTCCGAAACGCCTCTGCAAGCACGATCACGGCACATACCATGATGATCGCTGTCATGACGATGTCGACAATACCCTGTGTCGACGTAGCAGGGTTTTTTGCCAATGGAAGAAAGTTATCAAAAATATTTTCCCAGCCGGCAATGAGCGTTGTCGTAGAAACAAACAGCATCGGAACAAGCGTTACCCACGCATAACGGACTTTCCCGGCATTAATGATAGCGCTCGTTGCTACTGCAAGCGCTACACCAGCAAGCAACTGGTTTGCTGTTCCAAACATGGGCCAAATTGTGCTGATACTTCCCGTCCAGATAAAATACCCCCAGGCGAAGACAACCAGCGTGGTGGAAATCAATGTGCCGGGTAGCCAGTCGGTCTTTTCAAACGGTTTCCATGCCCTGCCGCCAAACTCCTGCACTAAAAACCTCGCTACGCGTGTCCCCGTGTCTATTGTCGTGAGGATAAACAACGCTTCGAACATGATGGCAAAGTGGTACCAGTACGACATCAATCCTCTCATGCCGGGGATACCAGAGAAAATTTGAGCAAACCCCACAGCTAACGACACCGCACCGCCAGGTCTGCCTGCAATCGTCTCTCCGACTTCTTGTGAAAGCTCGGCAAGGTTCGTTGGCGCAATTCCTAACATCGCAAATTTTTCAGGTGAGAGATTAATAGCGAAATAATCTCCCGGAAAAAGCGAGCTGGCGGCGATCAGTGAAACGATGCCCACAAGTCCTTCCATCAGCATCGCGCCGTAGCCAATCATTCGTGCCTCTGATTCTTTGTTGAGCATCTTCGGCGTTGTGCCGGAAGAAACAAGCGAATGGAAACCCGAGATTGCACCACACGCAATGGTGATGAACACGAACGGAAAAAGCTTTCCCGGAATGATCGGACCTCCACCGTGGATATACTCTGTAAATGCCGGCATCTTTAAATCGGGATGGACAATAAACACCCCCAGCACAAGCGCAGCAACGGTTCCTATTTTCATGTACGAGCTAAGATAATCCCGAGGACACAACAGAAGCCACACAGGAAGCACCGATGCAATAAATCCATACACAGCAATAGCTATGATGATGCCTTCCCTCGACAATGTGAAATATGGCGATAGGAATGAATCTGGAATAAAACTTCCTACAATAACTGCTGCAAAGACGCCGATAACACCGATGATACTTGCCTCAGCAACTTTCCCCGGACGTATGCGGTACATCCATAGCCCGACAAACAAAGCGATTGGAATAGTCATGGCAATTGTGAATGTGCCCCATGAGCTTTCTCGCAGTGCATTCACTACAGCGAGTCCAAGTCCTGCCAGCGCAATAACAACAATAATCAAAATCGCAATTGAGCCAATGATGCCTGCAAGAGGGCTAATTTCATGGCGGGCTATTTCCGCAAGCGATTTCCCTTTTCGTCGGATCGATGCAGCGAGAATGACAAAATCGTGGACAGCTCCGCCAAGACAAACACCGATGAGGAGCCACAAAAACCCCGGCAGGAAACCGAATTGTGTTGCAAGCACTGGACCGATCAGCGGACCCGCGCCAGAAATTGCAGCAAAATGATGACCAAAGAGTACCCACTTATTTGTCGGAATATAATTTTGACCATCATTCAGCGTGTGCGCAGGAGTTTGACGGTTATCGTCAAGGGCGACGACTTTTGCTGCGATAAAAGCGCTGTAATATCGGTATGCAATTGCCATGATACACAGAGCGGCGATGATAAGCGGCAAGGCATTCATAAGCTAAAATGCATTTTCAATGTGACGAATAACAGGTTTTTGTTGTTGGTAATCGATTGCAATAATATCGAAGCGACATTCCCGATCATCAATATCATGCTTGAATAAATATCCATCAGCAATCTTTCTTATTTTTACTCGCTTCGATGGAGTAACGGCATCCTCTGGTTCGCCGAACATTTTTGTATGCCTCGCTTTGACCTCGATGAACACAAGCACATTATTATCCTCTGCAACAATATCTACTTCACCTCGTTCATAGCGATAATTTCGGTCAAGGATATGAAATCCCTTGTTTGTCAAATACTCGACCGCAAGATTTTCACCCATTTTACCACGCACGATTTTAGTTGTGGGTTGTTTCACTTTCTCTCTTCAATGGTAAATGAAAACTCGAGCGATGAATCTCACAAGGACCATACTTCTTTACCGCTTCAAGATGTTCCGGTGTTCCGTATCCTTTATGGTGGTTAAATCCATACTGGGGATATTTTTTATCAAATTCTACCATGAGCCGATCGCGAGTTACCTTGGCAATGATGGAAGCAGCCGCAACCGAACCAGATGTATCATCACCATCGATGATTGTTGTGAATGGAATATGGTTACTGCGATAGTAAGGACCGTCAATGAGAAGATGCTCGGGCTGTGGAGAGAGCTGTGATACCGCTTCTTCCATGGCTAACATTGTCGCCTCGAGGATATTAATTCGATCAATGATTTCATGCGAAATAACACCAATGCCGATACTCAATGCCCGTTGATAAATTAAACCATACAGCGTCTCTCGCTCACGTATGGACAATTGTTTTGAATCCGCTAGACCATCAAGACAGTTATCTCGCTGAAATACTACTGCAGCAGCAACCACAGGTCCCGCAAGCGGACCACGACCCGCCTCATCAACACCACAAACGTATCGAAGCCCGCTTTGCCAGAGATGTTGTTCAATTTGAAAATTAACCATGCTTAAAACTGATTCACCAAACCAATATGTATTTTCGCTTGATTAAATGAATCCCCTTCCCCCAACGCAAAACTTACACCAATATTCCCCAACGATGTCTCCAGCCGTATTCCAAGACCATAGCCATATTTCACGCTTTGCTGCGGCACTACACCAAAACGCTCATCTCCCGGTACAAAAAAATATCCCGTATCGAAAAAACCAAAAAGGAATGAACGACGAGCAAGAAGAAAACGATACTCGACATTTGTCCATGCAACTCGTGACCCACGAAATTGGTTCTCTCTGTACCCACGCAATGTTCTCGCTCCGCCCAACCGATAGAAATCACTTACTTCATTCAGCACACTGGTTCGTTGGCGTCCATGCAGTCCGAGCACAGCAACCTGTCGAGGATATGTCCCAACAATAAGCTCGGCATCGAGACTAACTTTTTGAACCGTGCTGGTTTCATCCTTATCGAATATTTTTTTATTTCCCACTCGATAATCCGTTCGATAAAAAACACCGGCTGTTGGACTGAGAAGATCGTTGCGGCTATCGAATTGGACTTCGATCCCGCTCGTAATAGTTCGGCTACCTAACACCGATTGAGTCCCGCTTTGCAGGATCTGGCTTGACGGAATGACAACCTCATGATTAAACAATCCACCAATCGACCATGATTCAGTCAACAAAAAATCAGCTTTGATTTCCACCGTTCGCTGAACATAGATAGTATCTTGTTGTCTTTGAAAAAATGAGCCACTCATATTTACTGGGTAGTCGAGTAGCCAGGGTTCTCTATAATAAAGTGCGACTTCCTGTGAGTGACGATCATCTCGTAACCAATGAATATTCAGTCGGCGAGCGGTTCCAAAGAGATTCCTCATTGAGACATCCACCATTCCACTCAAGACGCCGCTCTCTCCAGAAATGGACGATGGCACATATCCAAACACACCATCAAAGGTATTGGTATTGCCTTCTTCGACTTCTATCAGTATGCCTCCTCCAGTGGCATTGACATACAATTCAGGATCATGCACACTTGAAAAAATATTAAGCCTGTTCAGCCGGTCAGGAATTTTCACAACTTTTTCATGATTGTAGTCCTCGTTCAATTTAATTCGTGTCTCCCTGACAACAACCTGATCCTGAGTTTCCTTATTTCCCCTCACTTGAATTTCATTAATTTTTACTTTGCTGCCTTCATCGACCAATAATTCAACACGAAGTCGCGCAGACGATTCGTGATTGTATATGGAAATATCCGTCACCTTGATGCTGATGAATGGATACCCGATTTTTTCGTAGGTAGAGAGCAGCGATGCAATATCACGCTCAATAGTCTCTTGATCAAGAAACTCGCCAACGCGTGTCTCAAACTGCTGGAGGATCTCCTCTGAAGAAAAAACGGTGGACCCTTTTATATCGATCGTGCCAATTGTGGCTTGAACACCTTCTTCAATTGCCAAAAAAATATCGACCGCAACACTCTCTGAGTTAAAAAAAAGAGAATCGATTCTTATTTCAGTATAATAATATCCACGTTGGTGATAAAGCTGAAGAAGTGATTGAACATCTCCCGAGAGCTGAGATGGCAAATACGGCGATCGCTCTTTGGAAATCATTCTCCCAAGAAGCTCTGAGCTGCTCATTGCTTGATTGCCATCGATGTGAATCGAGTGGATAGTTGTTTTCTCACCTCCGAAGAACATGCAGGGGTAGAGAAAAGAAATGCCAATGATGACGATCTTTACCATCAATCATGATGCCTGCTACTGCCGAGGTCTGGTACGCCACACATCCCAAATTGGTGTCTCCAATCGGTAGTCTCCAAAACCCGTTGAATCAACAAAGACGAACTCTCTGCTATGCTCATAATACATCCATATTTCATACGGTTTGGCGTTGCTATCAAAGGGATGACGCTCAATATTACTAGGGGGACCAAAAATAATATAGATCATGCCTCGATCAGTTTTCCATCCATCCAAGTAGTGACCAAAGTTTTTATTAGCATACTCTACTCTGGCAAAATACTCGTCCATCATTTCATTTCGTTCGGTTGATGGCGTTGGGTCTTTCTTTTTCCAGAAATCACGCCACATCTCTCTCTTTTTTTCCGGGGGTGCTTTTTTCATGTCCTCGATGGTTTCTCGTTCAGTGATATATTGTAATTGATCGATGGCAAGATCGAGATCAAAGATCGAATGTGGCAACTCTCGCCACCGCATCGTAAAAGAACGTGATGAAGATGCTGTCAGACTTGAGGATTGCTGCTCGGAATTGGCGCTAACGGGAATCGCTTTGACGTCAATAGTATATTCACCAGAGACTAACTCAGAACTCTTGATTTTTAGAAATGTCGTTTGTTTTGCGGCGCCTAACCTTTGTCCTATTGTATCCCTCTGAACAATGTCACCCCGCAGGTTTT
>DASRUF010000124.1:0-2932 GCA_035655575.1 Bacteroidota bacterium
CACCCGACTGTAAGATATGTAATGTTATCAGTGGTTAGTCCCAGCGGCGAAAGGACCTCACGACAAAAATCGCCCGGTCTATAGATTGATGCAGTCGCCGTAATGTTTATATTGTTCATCAGTTGAAATGCGAGTATGAGATCGGCGCTCCAGCCTAAATCTTTTGATGTTGCGCCAACGGATGGAACGTTCTTCTCATTATTTACCCAGTACGTGTAGTCCGACAATTGATGAAGCTGAAACGAATATCCGTCGACTTGAAATTTTAATCGGTCTATGATAGTTCCTGTCAATGATCCTTTGATCGCCGTAAGGTTTTTCATTCCGTACCACCCAATCAAGCCCACATGTTTATATGAAGATGGGAAAATGGGTTGATAAGTACTGATGATATTATCATTTTTGTCTTTGTCGCCCGAGTAGATATCGTAGGCAATTGATGCTGCTTCAACGAAAGGAAGTCCGGTTTCCATCCCGAGCAGCGTGTGAACCATAAATGATTCAATTTTTGCGGGACCGTAAACACCCTTTTGAATGTTACCCTCAAAACCAAGTGCGAGCATTTCTAAAGGCCTGAATTTAACCAGAGCACCCACTGTATGCAATGTCAGGTTTCCTGTTTGCTGTGGTGTCTGTGGAAACCAACCAGCAATTGTCGAGGCATCATACCGTTGGAAGATGTAATAGGGCTCAACATTGACGGAGGATTCGATGACAAACTTGTCATAAAGACCGAACAGATCCCCTCTCCACTCCGTTGTTTGATATTGTGCATAGCTTTGTTTTCGGATATTGATATACAGAAGGTTCCAGTCCTGATATGGCGTGGGTCGAATCATGATGCTTGCTGCATTGTGTGTACGTCCCAAGGAGTACCAATCCTGATCTCCAAAAATAATTTCATCCCCTTTGGTAATGATCTGCCTGCCCACACGAATATCAACCATCTCGTTCCAAATGCCGGTAAGATCCAAATAGCCTTCTGTCAGGTCGAAATTTTGTTTCTCGGAGAAATCCCATGCAAGATCATTCCAAAGCTGAAATCCTTGAATCTGAATTCGCCCTCCAAGATACTCATTGAATTGAAAGTCCATCCCAAGCCGTAACCTGGATGTGAAGTTACTTGCTTTATCATCGGTTTCTCTTGCTACATCAAAGTTCACTAAGCTGCTGCCTCGTAATCGAAGCCGAGCATTAAAACTCACATACTCGGAAAAATCGTCGGCGATTCCTCCCACGGGGAAAAAGATAATAGGAGCCACAAGTATTACCACGATAGTGAAACACTTATGAACGAAAACTTGCAAACGCATGAACCTATGTGCTTCCTTCAGATTTTTTTGTTCTTATCTGCGTGGGAAAATAATACTCAAAAAATCTGTCTAACACAAGGGGCATGCAGATTTTTCTTGCACGGCGTAAAAAAACGGCTATAAGCCAACCGTCTCTTGCTTATCCCATCCTCTGTCTTTTGTGCAAATACTCAAACAGCGCATCATCGAATGGTGTTGCGGTGTCGAGCAAAACGTAGTCAATATTGTGTTCTCGACACTCTTTTTTATAAGTATCGAGAATTGCCTCATGTGCTATAACAGATATTTATCAATGTCCAACGCCCCGTGAAAGACCCCCAGAATATCGATGTTACCATCTGGTTTGATAAGATAGGTGATGCGATAATGTCCAAAGAGTAACACTCGAATGTTTCTGTCAGGTCGCTGTTGGTACCGATAGCCAACTTCAGGGAATTGTTGTAGAATTTGGGATTTTTCAAAAATTGCCTCGACTGTGCTTAACGCGGCGGCAGGATTATCTTCGGCAATGTAATCGTGAATGTCGCGAAGCCACTGCTGCGCTTCGGACGTCCAGTTTATTTCTGCCATTTGCGAATGCGGGTCCGCATTTCTTCGTTACTTATCGTCCGTTGTTGATCGGAATCGACTAAACCGCGTTCAACCATCCGGTCAAAGGCAAGCTCGCGAAGTATCTCATCGTACGAGCTATCTTCTGGCTGTTCCGTGATGATTTTGATAATCTGTTGCTTTGCGTTGCTTGATGTTGTGTGCATAAAATTCCCGACGAATGGAAAACTGATGATAGAAACCTTTCTATTGTGCAAATACACACAGAAATTTCTTATACCAATGTAATTGACATTCTTCTAAGTTGCAAATCTGTAAGCGTGCATCATCTGCCTGTAAAACTCACTCCAATGACGATTACCCCATCCTCTGTCTTTTGTGCAAATACTCAAACAGCGCAACATCGAATGGCGTTGAAGTATCAAGCAAAACATAATCAATATTGTGTTCTCGACACTCTTTTTTATAGGTATCGAGAAATTTCTTCATTTCCTCCTGATAAGATTTCTGGATATGGTAGGGTTGGGTCATCAATTCCTCAGCGGTTTCGAGGTCTTTGAAGACTGCGTCGCGTCCGAAGGCGAAACTCCGCTCCATCGGGTCGAGGATTTGCATAACAATGACTTCATTTTTTTTATGTCGAAAATGTCGCAATGCCGCCATTACTTCATTCGGTTTATCGAACAAGTCACTTAAGATGATCACAAGTCCACGACGTTTGATGCGTTCAGCAATTTCATGTAATGAGTTCGCCGTAGCCGTCTTATTCAGAGGCTGAATCGTTTCGAGGTGTCGCAAAATCTGTCTGAGGTACATCTTTGTCGCATGAGGAGGGAGATAAGCACGGACCTTCTCATCGTAGATTGTCAATCCAACAGCATCTCGTTGCTGAACCATGAGATGAGCAAGTGCGGCAGCTATAAAGGATGCGTATTCTAATTTCGTCAGATGCCCATTTGAAGAATACGTCATCGAGCGGCTGGTATCGAGAAGAAGGTACGACTTAAGATTTGTCTCTTCCTCAAACTGTTTAATATAATACCGGTCCGTTCTCCCATATATTTTCCAAT
>DASRUF010000125.1:0-2001 GCA_035655575.1 Bacteroidota bacterium
GTGCCGAAACACAATCTCTCCATGAGTGCAACATACGAGCATAAATTTATTGAACCCTTAATAGGATTTATCAAGCTCAATTACGTTCACGTGAGCGGTTTATATGTCGATGACGAAAACTCTGACAAAACGAGCAGCTATAATCTCGTGAACTCAACAATTGGGTTCGATTGGATTGTGAATAAGTTCCAGGTCATCGCATCGTGTGGAATCAACAATATGTTCAATCACACGTATGTCGCTTTTGTCAATATCAACTCTGCGAACAAAGAATTCTATGAAGCCAGCGAACCGAGAAACTATTTTGTAGGAATTAATTTAGGATACACAATCTAATGCAATTGAAATCTTCAATCTTGTTCTTCGTACTATATTGTTTGTTTATGCTGAATGAAGTCTTGGTGGGGGGCGTGCTTCACAAAACGGTACGTACAGTTGTTCACGTTGGACAGAACGTTCGAATTTATCCGAGCAGTATCACTCAAACTGAAACATTCATCACTCGTCACCCTACGAGCACAACTATTCTCTTTGCGAGCGCAAATACTATTGATTTGAATAGCGGGTTTGTGAGCGAGGGTATTTATGTTTCAACCAATTCCGGACTGAATTGGTACGGAAGTGATACCTGCAAGGGCTTACCAATCACCTTTCATCGTGGTGATCCCGGAATCGCTATTGACGCAAATGGAAATTTTATTTTGATACGACTTGGATTTTCTCCTGGATTGTACTCTCATTATTCAACTGATAATGGCATAACCTGGTCATCACAAAAAACGATTGTCACAAATGATCAAGATCGGGCATCGTTAGTGTCTGACCATATCCCCTCAAGTAAATATTATGGAAGGTCGTATGCAGTGTGGGTACGATATTCACCTCCTTTCCCTCTGTTTATCTCATATACAGACGATGGGGCACGAACGTGGAGCTCGCCGAAACAAATTAATACTCCAACCCAACGAGGTCAAGGAGGTGAGGTTGCCATTGGTCCCAACGGCATTGTCTATAGTTGTTGGGCTGGTGTGATCGATCTTTCACCCTTCACCGAAGATTTCGTTGGCTTCGCATCATCAACGAATGGCGGCACAGATTGGACCATTCAGGAAAATGCATTCGATATTAATGGCATCGCTGGAATTTTTTCAGGTAAATCAAATATCAGAACAAATGGACTCCCGCGGATCGATGTCGATAAATCTGGAGGTGTCTATAACGGTTGGATTTACATCGTTACAACACAAAAAAATCTTTCGCCCGCCGGCTCTGATCCGGATATTATTCTCCATCGCTCAACTAACGGTGGAGTAACCTGGTCTGCTGGGATCAGAGTTAATCAGGATACTGTTAATAATGGAAAATTTCAATATTTTCCGACTATTCATGTCGATGATAAGGGCGGTGTTAACATTCTTTATTATGACGATCGAAACACGACAAGCGATTCAGCAGCGGTCTATCTTTCCCGCTCGACCGATGGTGGAACGACATGGATTGATGTCCAAGTAAGTGACCACACTTTTAAGCCACAGCCCATCGGCGGTCTTGGTCAGGGATATCAGGGAGACAATATAGGAATGACATCGGTTGATAACACACTTTGGCCCGTGTGGATGGATAATTCCACCGGCAGCTACCAAATATGGACGTGCCCGATTGAACTTTCAACACTGAGCGTAAAGGACGACGAGCCGCCCATTCCTTCCCAGATCGAACTAAAACAAAATTACCCCAATCCTTTTAATCCTATAACCAACATATCATTTACAATTCGCCAGTCGTCTTTTATTGACCTGAAAGTATTTGATCTCTCTGGGAAGGAAGTTGAAAGATTGATCCATGAAACCAAACAACCTGACGAGTACAGCATAGTCTGGGATGCAACGGGATATGCGAGTGGTGTGTACCTCTATCAATTAACTGTTGGGAAACGCACCTACGTTCGTAAAATGCTCGTCATTCAGTAGAAATTATTCCTCCCTTTTGTACTGAGATCTT
>DASRUF010000126.1:0-4165 GCA_035655575.1 Bacteroidota bacterium
GACTCACTGAGATGGGAGTTGGTAACAAAAAAAGTACAGTAAGACCACCTAAAACACCTTGTGCTATAACGGTTCCCAGTGCAACTATCCCAAGACCCCTCATCCAAGGACGGTCATCTTTTCGCCAAATCCATATCGCGAGTATGACAGTGAGGAAGCCAACGAAGGAAGCTATCATCCGATGGCTATGTTCATAAAAAATTCCACCCACCATGTCTCCGAGAGGGAAAAAGAACATGAAATGTCCATACGTTGTGGGCCAATCAGGAACGGAAAGACCGGATTGCGTGCTTGTTACTAAACCTCCGGCGATAATTAACAGGAACGTACAAACTAATGTGAAGACTGCAAATCGATGGAGGGTGAGAACACCTTTCAATTATTTAATCTCCTGAGGAGTAGTTTCAGTGGTGTTTTGATTTACTTCCGTTGATCCATACTGTTCGAGAATTGCAGCTTCTTGTTCTTGGTACCATTTTTCGAACTCATCAGCATTTTGTATTGTCATGTATCCCCGCATGCGATAATGACCTAATCCACATAATTGGGCGCACGCAATTTCTGTAGGAGTAGCAGGAGCAATGAGCATTTGTTTAACACCAGCATCACCTAAAGCAGTAATGACCTCTTCTGAAAGAGGTTCGCCTTTTGAAATAATCGGAGAGCCTTCGCTATTATTGTATGTCTCCATCGAGA
Source organism: Bacteroidota bacterium (assembly GCA_035655575.1). Lineage (GTDB taxonomy): Bacteria > Bacteroidota > Ignavibacteria > UBA10030 > SZUA-254 > DASRUF01. Next base: position 697 of record DASRUF010000126.1, read on the forward strand.
CATATAAATCTAATCCTGAGATAGGCCGAGCTTTAACTTCCTTGATGCCTGCATCGATGAGTTTGTTGACAACATCATCGAGTAGAGCGGCGCCCATTGAAACCAATGGATTGCCTGATTGATCTAAATAATCTTGAGTGGCTACAAAAGTATCAAAATGTTCAAAAGGGCGGGCATTAATTTCTGTTATGCTGGCATCATTGAGAATTATGACATTCTCACTTGTAAGCCGTTCACCTTTTTGTAGAATAATGTTGCCGTCTTTATCAGTGCAATCTTGCATAACAATGTATGATTTTAAATCGGCTCCTTTAGGGACAAATATTTTTTTAGTCTCAGGGAGAATGATTGTTTTTGTTTGAGATGTAGCCCTTGTGAGCGAAAATCCTTTTTGACGTTCGATGCGGATTTCATCGGTAGTTTTAACTGGTTTAAACCAAACTGGAATACTGATCCCCGGAATTACATCTTGTTTCACTCTCATCTCTGTGAGATTAAAACTATGAATGACGTCTTTACTTGAGAGGTAAACAATTACAGGTTTGTTAACTGGGAGATTGAGTTGATTGATTGTTGTGATATCGTCCTTCGCATCTGGATCAGTACGATCTAAACCGAGAGGATTCTCACTGTTCACTAAAGCGATGTCAGTTTTTCCAAATATACCATCACGCCCAGGGTAGTGGATATTCCATGCAAATTGTTCAGCAACTATGCGAACAACAGTCGCTTCTTGTTTATTTGGAAAAGCTTCTACCCGTTTTGACCAGATTGGGATAGAAAATCCGACTAAAAGAATAATTTCTGCGATCAAAACAGCGACCTCAACATAATTTGAGAAGTGGCTTCGGACTCCGGTATAACTTGCTTGAGGATTTCTTGCTTTCCGAAAACGGAGGAGTGTGTAAAGATAGAACACTCCCCACCCAATAAAAAGGACGAACATGAGCCAATGGATTAATATAATAAGTTCATCAACCGCAGGTCCGTGCTCCGACCCTACCGGCGGCAATCCTAAAAATTGTTCCATTCTACAACTCCTTTATCGTTATTCGAGTGGATAATTCCTTGTTGATCAATAAAAGATTTTTCAGAGATATCCTCCCTCAATTTTCTTGTTTTTCTCCAAACCCGTATGAAGGAGGCCACGATCAGCATCAAGACAAATCCTGTAATGCCAAGCATCGTTAGAATTGCTTTATCCATCCCGGCTCTCACAGGTGAATCGGAGACACCATAACACGTTGGACATGCGCTAAGCGCGACAGTGAATAGTAGTATCATCACAATTAGTATCGAAATCTTAATCGTCATCGCAATCATATATGCCTAAACTTTCGAAAAAATACTATACCATAAAAAATGAGTCCTATCCCAACAACGAATGAGACCATCGCTCCGAGAATGTACACTACTTCATTCGTCGATATGTAAGATTGCAGTAACCATATTCCGTATCCCCAAGTGAGGACAACTGTAGATGCAATGAAAATTATATGGAATACTTTAAGGGACATTGGATGAAGTAACTTGGTCAGAGTGTGAGAAAAGTGGCAATGCCATGAGTACAACAAAAAATAACACGGTCAAGATGAGTGTCACAAAAATAATTTTTTTCTCTGAGATCAAGTGCATGAAATAACTCGCAACAAGTGATCCTTTGATGATGGCTACCGTCAAAGCAACAAAAATTGCCGCCGTGATGTCTAAGTGAAGATATGAGATGGCAACGGTAACAACAGTGAGAGCGAGTAATGCAATGAATACGGATATGTAAAGACGCACGTGCTTCTTAATGTCATGGGCGGCTGTGGTTTCCATGGTAACTCCTATACAAGATAAATGGTTGGGAATAAAAATATCCAAACGATATCCACGAAGTGCCAATATAATCCCGCCACTTCTATTCTATTTGTAAATCGTTGGGGATCAGTACTCCACATTTTACTTCCCGGACCCCAAAAGTATGAATTGATGATCATTCCACCTATAACGTGAAGACCATGGAGTCCTGTGAGCGTGAAATAGATTGCGAAAAACGTGTTTGTACTGGGATAGAGGCCGTGTGAGAATTTTGGACCATATTCCAATGCTTTGATAACTAGGAATGCAAGTCCGAGTATTATCGTCAAACCCATATATATTTTATATTTTGAAAAATTCTTCATCATCAGTGACGCCCACGCCATTACCATTGTTATGCTCGAGGTGATAAGAACAGCGGTATTCAATGTGGCGAGGGGGACGTTTAATATTTCATATCCTTTGGGCCATTCAGGGGCTGTGGTACGAAGAAGAATGTACGAAGTGAACAATGCACCGAAAAGCATGACTTCGGAGGCAAGGAAGAGCCAAACGCCTAATTTTGCATTGTTGACACCGGTGTCGGCACGAGCTGTAACTGTATATGGTATTTCCATGATTGTTTATGCCTTTGATTTTTCTTTATCAATAACTTCATCTTGAGGTGTAAAATCTTTTTGATGCCCGGGGACACTATACTCATACGGTCCTCGAAACACTTCCGGTACAATTTTGAAATTGCCATGTGCTAACGGAGGTGTTGGAGCAGCAGACCATTCGAGCGTGGTTGCTTCCCAGCAATTATCAGAAATTTTCAATCCCTTTTTAATACTCCAAAATAGGTTAATGATAAAGAAGATCTGGAAAACTGCTAAGACCCAAGCCCCAATCGACATTACTTCGTTGAGATAGAGAACCTCTTGTGCATATGTATATTGTTGGCCTCCATCAGAGAGACGACGCGATACCCCAGCCAGTCCCTGGATTAACATCGGGAAGAAAACAAAATTCATTGCGACGAATGAACCCCAGAAATGGATTTTTCCCAGCTTCTCATTCATTTTCTTTCCTGTTATCTTTGGAAACCAATAGTAAATTCCTGCAAAAAGAGCGAAGATTGTTCCGGGAGCAACAACGTAATGGAAATGTCCAATCACATAATAGGTATCGTGCAGATGGATATCCGCAGATGATAATCCCAATGGCAGTCCAGTTAAACCACCGATTCCGAACATGGGGAGAAACCCGAGTGCAAATAACATGGGTGTATTAAAACGGATTGATCCACCATAAAGGGAAATGAAGAGACAAGAAAGGATAATGACTGATGGTATTGAGATGATCATCGTTGTTGTCTGGAAAAAAGCGCTGATCGTAGTACCCATACCCGTGAGGTACATGTGATGTGCCCAAACAATAAATGAGACGAAACCGAGAAAAATGATAGAGTAGACCATCGCTTTGTATCCCCAAAGTGGCTTGCGAGTATTGTTCGCAATGACTTCTCCGACAATTCCCATCGCGGGAAGTATCAACACATAGACTTCTGGATGTGCGAGAAACCAGAACAGATGTTGCCACAGTAACGGTGTGCCACCCCCGGTATTGGGGAGGATTTCTCCGCTTACGATCAATCCCGAGGGCATAAAAAAACTTGTTCCAGCTA
>DASRUF010000127.1:0-6435 GCA_035655575.1 Bacteroidota bacterium
AATTAATCATCAACAATAGAAGGGAGATTCGCTATGAAATTTTTTACAACAATCGTGCTCATGCTTCTTGTTCTAAGCATCGGTTACGCTCAGACTGTGGAATTTAGAGTGAACATGAGCGTGCAGATGAAAAAGGAAACATTTAACGCTGCCCAAGATTCGGTGTATGTTCGTGGCTCATTCAATAGTTATGGTTTGACTGATTTGATGTCTGATGGAAATGGTGATTCCATCTATAGTGTAACACTCACACCCGGAAGTGCGGGCGATACTATTCAGTTTAAATTTTTCTTCCGTGATGTAAGCGCGTCTGCGGATATGTGGGAGGGTGATCCTAATCGGACGCACATCCTTACGAGCGATACCACGATCTATGAAGATTACTACAATCGAGATAGTGTTTTTGTACAACAATTCGATATCGCTGTGGCGTTTTCATGCAATATGGAATTGGAACGACTTTCAGGACGATTTGATCCTGGCACAGACACAGTCTCAGTAAATGGAACTTTTAATAGCTGGACTGCTAAGCACGACATACTTACTCCTAATCCATTGAACGCGGATTTATATGAAGCAGATGTGACCATTCGCGTTGGTGTTGGAGAGAAGATTAATTTCAAATTCTGGTATACCGATAACAATTGGGAAAGTGTCAGCGATCGTGAGTACACATTTACGCAAACGGACGTAGATAGTCTAAAGGCATCTTTCAGTGCTTCATTTAACAATGGCACACTAGAAACTGTAATAAATCAACCATGTATCATCAAGTTCACGGTCGATGCAGAGAGTGCTCGATCTGCAATAAGCGGTAATTTATTCCCTGTGGTAAATACTGTTCATATTGCTGGTAGCGCAGCACCACTCCAATGGCCCGGTGGAGGATGGCCCGGTGCGGATAGTACAAAAGTCCTAAAACTCTATGACGATGGGACAAATGGTGATGCTATTGCTGGTGATAAAATCTATACAAGAAATGTCACATTCCCCGCTTATACAATACTTGGAGTAGAATATAAATACGGTATTAACTATGGTGATACGACAAATAACGAAGGTGGGAATGATAATGAAGCGGGAGTTGGAGACAACCATAGATTACAAATGACACGGTTTATGTCAGGCGCAAGGGCAATTGATGTAATTGGAGTGATGGACACTACAGTGCTCGATAACGTCACCGGCATTACTCCCGAATATTCTGCCCTACCGGAATCGTATGTCTTGAGTCAAAACTATCCTAATCCATTCAACCCATCGACCAATATTAAATTCAGTTTGCCCAATACTGGATTTGTAACGTTGAAGGTATACAACATTCTTGGACAAGATGTTGCTACGCTAATAAATGGTTTGATGGAAACTGGAACATATAATGTTGATTTCGATGCTTCAGATCTCTCGAGTGGTATTTATATGTATCGCTTACAGGTTCGTCCACTTAATGCTGGATCATCGAGCGCCAGTACAATCACTATGACAAAGAAGCTGGCGATTATACGGTAACGTATATTACGGTTGAAACAAAAAGCCCGCTCGTGTTTTGACAGAGCGGGCTTTTTGTTTTTAAAAAAGGAGGGAAGGGTATGTCAGTAACACCTCAGTGAGGTTCAATAAAGTTTTTGATTTATGTAATTGCATTGTTATATTTTCATAAAATTGGATTACGATATGCCTCGACTACATTCGATACTTTTTTTAAAAATGCTCTCTGTCTTTTTCTTCATTGTTACTTCGATTCTACAATCACCCTTACTTGCTCAGGACAAGAGTTCGTCTGCTAATGAGGTCAATGTTCCATCGTGGGTTGCCGATGCAATTTTCTACCAAATCTTCCCCGAGCGATTTGCGAATGGTGACACGATAAATGACCCACCGAACACTGAGATGTGGGGTGGTACACCGAAGACAAGGAATTATTTTGGCGGTGACCTCAAAGGGGTTATTAATCATCTCGACTACTTGGAAGAGCTTGGCATCAATGCCCTCTATTTCAACCCAATCTTTGAATCTTCATCCAATCACAAGTATCACACAAAAGATTATCTCAAGATCGACGATAATTTTGGAGACGATAAGATTTTCAAGCAGCTTTTGGATGAATGTCATCGTCGAGGAATTCGAATTGTGATCGATGGGGTTTTTAATCACACAGGTGTTGATTTTTTTGCCTTCGAGGACATAAAGAAAAATGAAGTAAAATCCCAATACCTAAAGTGGTTTAATATCCACAGCTTCCCTGTGGGTCCTCCGGAAAAACCCAATTACGAAGCCTGGTGGGGATTAGGTGAGCTACCAAAATTGATGACTGACAACGCTGATGTTCGTCAGCATCTTTTCGATGTGACACGAAAATGGACAAGCATGGGGATTGATGGTTGGCGTTTAGACGTGCCCAATGAAATGTCTCACGACTTCTGGATCGAATGGCGCAAATTAGTGAAAAGCATTAACCCCGATTGTTATATCGTGGGAGAGATCTGGGAAGATGCAAGTAAGTGGCTGCAGGGTGATCAGTTCGACGCCGTAATGAATTACCTTTTTCGTAATGCAGTTATTGAGTACATTATCTTTAACAAACTCACCGCTGAACAGTTTGATTCTGTGCTTGCAACTCCAAGAAAGAAATATCCCTCCGAGATTCAATTCGCGCTGCAAAATCTTTTCGGAAGTCATGATACAGAGCGATACCTCTCTCTTGCGCAGGGTGATGTTGCAAAAGTAAAACTCACAGTACTCTTCCAAATGACATACCTTGGAGCACCCATGATTTACTATGGCGATGAAATCGGGATGATGGGTTGGAAAGACCCTGATTGTCGACGTACAATGATCTGGGATCAACACCATTGGAATCATGATCTCTTAGAGTTTATTAAAAAGGTTATTCGTATTCGGAAAGACTATCCTGTTTTCCGCAGAGGAACATATCGAACGATCGTCAGTGACAATCAAAAAAATATATTCGGATTCATACGTGAATATGCGAATGAGAGGGGTATTGTTCTTTTGAATAATACGGCAAAATGTCAAAGCGTCGAACTTCCACTGCAAAATCAGGATTTCGGTCAGTGGGAGGATGTGCTAAATGGAGGCGTGGTGCGCATTGATGGAAGAGTGAAAAAATTGATAATTGATAATATTCCACCATTTGGTGGGGCTGTACTCGTTGCGAGGAAATAGCGATGAGGAGGTTCATCGTTGCCGTTCTCATCATCATTCCGATCAAAATGTATTGTCAATCTGATAGCGCAACGGTAACGTTTCGCACGTATCAACCTTCTTTGCCGACAGTATTTGTTCCGGGAGAATTTAACAACTGGGGACCAAATTCAAATGGAAATATATCTCTCGGTGCTCCCTCTCAGATGTCCTATGATAGCACATTCGGTGCATGGCTGAAAACGTACACATTCAAACTTAAAGATCCAACAGATATTCGTCGGAGACTTGGTGATTCGGTGTTTCAATACAAATTTAATCGTGGCGGCGTCTCGGCAGGATGGTACAGCGATCCGCTAAATCCCCAGCAAAACCCTCTTGAATTTAACAATTCGATTTTCCGTCTTACAAAATTATTCTGGTTTCAGGTCTCTACACAGGAAACTAGTCAATTAATCAGTCGAATTACCGCAGGATTAGTTCACACAGATGCCGATTCCATCACATCGATACAGTTATCAACGGGTCCCTCGGCTACTTTAATAACATCAACTATCCAAGTTATATCAGCTTATAATGTATCAGCTCGTATTCTTGATTATTATTTTCCATCTCCGATAGCTCGTGGGTATTATCTTCATTTAGTTGCTCAAAATAATCATGGTGACTCAGTTGTGTATTCAAAAGGCGGATACGCAATTTTCGAAATGCCATTGCCATCATACGCGCACCATGGTGTGACATTACCCAACACTGCATCGAATGATTCGACAACATTCCGAATTCGAATCCCCAGCAGACAATATGTCCTTCTTCGCATCGCTTCAGCAGGAGAACCCGTAGCAGATGCAACACCTATAGTAATGCGTTATGCGGAGACATCTCCAGACTGGTGGATCAATGTTAAGTTACCATCAGGCGGGTACGAATACCTCTACGAACTTGATGATGGGAGACAAATTTACGATCCATGGGGAAGAGTTAACGGAGATTATGGATCACGATTTTCGACGAGTGAGGAAGGATTGACAGCAGATAACTACATTTGGCAAAACATGGATTATCAGAGACCGCCGCTCAACAAGCTTGTGATTTACGAACTTCACATAGGTGAATTTGTCGGTGGTTATTACAATCTTCCAGCTGGTCAAGGGAAATTCACTCATCTTATTTCACTACTACCATATTTTGATTCCCTTGGAATAAATGCTCTCGAATTGATGCCCATTAATGACTTCGGTGTACTGGGTTCCTCCGGTTTTTCATGGGGGTATGATGTAAACTCAATCTTTGCACTTGAGCCGTCATATGGAACACCGGCGGATTTCAAAACATTAGTCGACTCTGCCCACGGCAGAGGTATTGCAGTTCTTGCAGATGTTGTGTTTAACCATATCAATGAAACAAGCTCGCTATGGCAAATGTTGCAGGACGAAGCAGCAAATCCTTATATAAAGTCCTGTAATGATTTACGATACAACGAGGATGAACTTTGCTTTTTTAAAGATCTCGATCATTGGACAATCGAAACACAAGAGCTTATCTATTCCACATTGAAGATGTGGCTTGATGTTTATAAGGTCGATGGTTTCCGTTATGACTATACGCAGGGGATTGGATGGAATATAAATGATACGACAAAAGGAATTTTAGGATGGTCGAATAGAATTCATCAAGAATACGGAGGCACAGTATATCAAATAGTTGAGCACCTGCCCGAAAGCCCTGCACTTCTCTATTACAGCAAGATTAGGAGTGGATGGCACGATAGTTTTCGTGATGAAATCTTCGATGAAGCACGATTTCGAAATACTTCGTTATCGGAATTTGAAAATCTCGTTATTGATCTTGGGGCATATCCGGGAAATGACACGCCATCATCACCGGGGAGATATGCAAATCGTACCGAACCTGTGAACATGAATGTAAATCATGATGAACAATCGCTCATTTATGAAATGACAACATTTCAAAGTGTTCCATTGGATGAGGCGTTGAAGAGAGATAAACTTTATGCCACGTTGATGTTTACATCGCTTGGGATTCCAATGCTTTGGCAAGGGATGGAATTTAGTGCACCTCGTGGGTGGCTGAATGACAATCAACGACTCTCTTATAGGCCCGTAGAATGGAATTATTATTCGACCGATCGAGGACAGTCTCATTATCGCTATTATCAAAGGTTGATTCAGCATCGTATTCATAATCCTGCACTTACTGATGGAGTATTACGAAAGCTTAAACGATATGAAACGGAGAAGGTTTTAGTATGGGGATTTATTGATTCTACAACTGATGCACGAGTGATGGTTATTGTAAATTTCAGTGGTTCAGATCGAGCAATCGATAACGTTCCTTGGCTAGGGACAGGAGTATGGTATGATATATTCGATCAAAACCTTATGACTGTTGCCGACAGTGTAATTAATAATTTTGCTGTGGCGCAGTATACAGCAAAAGTGTATTCGAATAAAAGTAATGCAGATCTTGGGATTACATTGGTGGAGCATCAATTTACAGAAAAACCACCGGCATTCATTTTATCACAGAATTATCCGAATCCATTTAATCCAACAACGACGATTGGTTTCAGGTTACGGGTTTCAGGTTTCACGTCATTGAAGGTGTATGATGTCTTGGGACGAGAGGTAGCAACGCTGGTGAATGAGGAAATGTCGCCAGGCGAGTATACTGTGACGTGGGATGCATCCAATAAACCGAGTGGCGTTTATTACTATCAATTATTTACCGGTGGATTTGTTGAAACTAAAAAACTTATATTATTGAGATAAGTCAAGAGAAAACTCCGATTTCTTGCTCTGTAATATCACGATTAGAAATCGGAGTTCTACTGAGAGAAATATGGCGAGACGAAGTATTTGGTTTTTACCAGAGCACTATTACCACATTTATAATCGTGGCAATAATAAAGAACCAATATTTTTATCAGATGATAACTATCACTTTTTTTTAAGACGTTTACATCATTATTATGATCAAGCAGCCGTGCAACTTATTGCATATTGTTTAATGCCGAACCATTATCATTTACTTATTTACATTCATAAGGAAATCGATTTTTCTAATGTTATGCGCGCATTTACAATCTCCTATACAAGATCATTTAATAATTGGCATCGAAGAGTCGGTCATCTTTTTCAAAGTGATTTTCAAGCACGTGGTATAGAAAGAGATGGTTATCTTCCACATCTTTGTCGCTATATTCATTTGAACCCTGTAAAATCGATGTTGGTAAAAAATCCTGAGGAT
>DASRUF010000128.1:0-2685 GCA_035655575.1 Bacteroidota bacterium
GGTAGTTCTTTATGGATCAGTCATTAATCCAAAAATGAATATCAGATCGTTGGTCGGAGCGAGTGTCGGGTTTTTTCCATCAAGCGGGATTTTTATTTTGTTCACACTGAGCATGGTAATTACTGCACTTCTGTGGAATTATTTGAAAGAAAAACATTTTTATATATACCGATTTATCCAGATAATCGGAAGTGGGATATTCCTTTATTACTTTTTTACGAGAGAGTATTGAGTAACTGGAAGATTAGGGTAAACAAATAGACCCAAGCACAGTTGATCTACTGGCGCCAGTTGCACCGGGAATATTTGCAGGATTTCCCGCAATGGTTTCGTTGGCGAGAATTGCAAAACAAATTGCTTCCTTTGCGTCGGCGTGAACACCCAATTGGTCAGTTGTTTTGATTTTAATCTCAGTAAAGTACCTCTGCAGACTGTTCATTAAGAATGTGTTATGAACTCCACCACCGCTTACAAGAAATTCATCGATCTTTAGTTTTTTTCGGATGAAACGGATATAGTTGAGATAGACACAGAGTGGTGTGAATTCTGTCGCGGTTGCTATCAAGTTTTCTCTTTTTTCACCACGACCTCGATGAAGAAGCTCGTTGATGAATACTTCGCCAAATACTTCTCTCCCTGTAGATTTTGGTGGTTTGGTTTGAAGGTAACGATGCTTTGCCATCCAATGAAGTAATGTCGGTAGTATTGAACCCTTTGATGCAATGTCCCCATTCTTATCAAAAGGTCTGCCATAGAGTTTCATCATTAATCCATCAATCACGATATTCCCCGGACCAGTGTCGAATGCCAGAACGTCCTGCAAAGAACAATTTGCCGGAAGCAGTGTTATGTTTGAGATGCCTCCAATATTCAACAATGCCCGGTTATGTTTTTGTAATCGAAACATCAGGTAATCGAAATAAGGAACTAGGGGCGCACCCGTACCACCCACGGCAATATCGCCAATGCGGAAATCACCGACAGTGACGATGCCTGTCATCTTCGCTATAGCAGATGGATGTCCAATTTGCAGTGTACCTCGCACCCTTTTACCGAACATTTCTTTATATATTGGCAGATGATGAATCGTCTGACCGTGTGAACCGATGAGATCAATCTCAGTGAGGCGTTTACCGGCTCTACGTGCGATACTTCGAGCTGATTGTGCAAAAAATTTAGCTACCAAAAAATTCAGTCTAACGATATCATCGAGCCTCGCTGTTTTCGCGTCGGAATTTTTTAGCAATAGGCGTTTAAAGTTTTTTGGATAAGGATAGGTGGCGAAAGCGAGCTGACGGTATTGTGTGTCTATTCCAGAACCCGTTACCGATAAAAGAACTGCATCGACCCCGTCAGCCGACGTCCCCGACATCAAGCCGATGACAAACTTTCTCTTCTTACGAAATAATTTTTCCAATACTTCCATTATTTAACTAAACTTTCTATATTAACATCCTAACAAATGACTATGACTAAAAACGAACAACTCAAACCCCAAACCAGTAACCTCAAACCTCTTATTGGTGCTCATCAATCCATCGCTGGCGGTCTTCATAAAGCATTCGAACGCGCAGAAATGGTCGGTTGTCGAACACTTCAAATCTTCACTAAGAACAGCAACCAGTGGGTCGGCAAGCTTCTATCTGAACAAGACATTGCAAACTACAAAACTACTGCTAAGAAATCAAGCATTGCACCTGTCATTGCACATGATTCTTACCTCATCAATCTCTGTGCAAAAGATAATACAATCTTGAAAAAATCACGAGACGCATTTTTAGATGAGATCCAGCGATGTGACATATTGGGAATTCCCTCTCTTGTTTTTCATCCGGGGGCGCATATGGGAGATGGGGAAGAGGACGGTATTAAAAAAATCATCGACTCACTCAATTGGGCACATGAACAGTCGACGGGTGTTCAAGTCCTGAGTGTTCTCGAAACGACAGCAGGACAAGGGACGACAATGGGATATCGTTTTGAGCATCTGAGAGCAATTGTTGATGGTGTTGCCGATCCCAAACGCATGGCGGTTTGTATCGATACCTGTCATCTCTTTGCGGCAGGATATGATATCAGTACTCGTGAGGGATACTTAAATACTATGCGAGAATTTGATACCATTGTCGGGCTTGAACATTTGGCTGCCATTCATGTCAATGATTCGAAGAAACCGCTCGGATCGCGTGTGGATCGCCATGAACATATTGGGAAAGGAGCTATTGGAAAGGAAGCGTTTCGATGCTTGATGCAAGATGAACGACTCAAGCATATTCCGAAAATTCTCGAAACGCCTAAAGGGGAAGATTTGAAGGAGGATAGGATGAATCTGGCTGTATTGAGGAAGCTGTCGTTAGATTTATAAGGTTATATCCGTATAATTACAATTAAATAATTAGGGTATATCCTTATGAATTTCCCTCCTCTCGGCGAGTTGAATCTTCGACTACCTTTCCTTCACTCCTCCGCAAACTTCCTAATCGCATCATAGTATTTCACAATTGCCTTCGCTTTGCTCTTTCCGAACGTAAACCAGTGCCACGCCGTCTCTGGAGATGGGTCCTCGACGATTGGAATCCGTATGACCGGTTTACCTTTGAATTCACTTATTGTGGGTTGAGTTTCTTTTTTATTCTCATCCATAGTATCCTCTTAATAATATTTTTTGTTCCTTTAACCACTTAT
>DASRUF010000129.1:0-5379 GCA_035655575.1 Bacteroidota bacterium
ACACTGGACAAGTCGTAGTATAGAGAGATGCCATTTTCTTTTGAAGATTGACTGCTATTTTCTCAAAAGATTTTAAGAAAGATGAAATCTCAAGAGGCTTGGCTTGCATAGTTGTTACGTACGCCGCAAGGGGATTAACATCAACACCAATAGCTTTTCTTCCAAGTGCTAAAGATTCTACAACTGTAACCCCACCGCCACAAAATGGGTCGAGAATTATGTCATTCGGTTTGGAGTAATGCTTGACAAGTTCCGAAAATACATTGTGCGGTCGGCGTGCAAAATACCGGTGCATCGTGTAGATAGGAGTGTGAGGCTTTGCCTCAATTTTTTTTGTAAAAGGTTTCTGGCTCATGAATTTAGTTTCAACAGCTTAGAAAGTAGTGGAGGTACAAGAGTTTTCCAATCGTTTGTTTCAATGCAAAATACTTGTAGATTCTTTGGCCATTCTCCATCAGCAATGTTTTTTCTGTACGTTGCTGCTAACCCTGAAATTATAATCGTTGCAACTGCATTCTCATCTCGTTGTCTTTTCGCCCAAACTTTTAACTTCGCTGGAACGTGATAGGATTCTATTTCGACTAAGATTTTCTTACCGTTGTGTTGAATCTTAACATCAGAGCCACGCTCAGAACCTTTGCTGACTTCAACGTTGATATTCAGTTGAGTACACCAAACTGCAATTTGATTGATGATAAGATTGTGCGTGCGATCTTCAAACTCTTTCCCTCGTCGTTTTTGCATTGAAATCTCCTACTTATTTTTTGATTTGAGCTCAAACAGTGATGTTGTGCTGTGTTGAAAACCCAAATCTAATCCTGTACCAACCACTACTTCACAATTCGGACAGCGTACCGGCTTGTGGGGAAGGTCTACAAGCGTGGGATACTCCGAACATTCCCAGATTCCATCTCCCGTCCAGGACCACTCTTCAGTTATGACATGTGTAAACAAAATGGAGTCTAGAATCTCGCCACATTTTTTACAGCGTCGTTGTCTTTTTAGCACTTTTGTTTTCGGTATTTTCATATCACCTCATTTTTGCTTTGACTAAGTTATCATTTTTCTTTCAAATCTTCAACCCAATGTTTTCGTTTCCTCACTGTTCCCGCCGTCTGTATATTCTCTCCCTCATACTCGCCCCAGCAATCAATATGGTCTTTGAAAATCTTATCAAACTTCTTCGGGTAGATAATCATGAAATTCACAACATCCTCAATGGAGTTACATCGTTTGCCGTGCCGCAGATCGACATACCATTTGCCTTTGTATGAACGTGATGATTTCTCCAGTGCTCGCCGTACCCTGTGCTTGGGCATGCAAAGTAAATCAACAACCGAGAAGACATAATAACAAAACTCTTTAGTGTTATCACGAATAACAAGAAATGAGCGTGGAGATTTCAATAGAATTTTCCTTGCGGCGAGGTCATCGAGTATAAAAAAGTGTTCTTCCGGAATCGTTGTGCCCTGCCAGTTGTTCATGTTGAGGTGCTGTTTCTTTTCTTTGGCATCGAAGAACACATCGTGTTGCGTCAGCGCAAAGTCGAGTTCGTGCAGTGAGCCGGTGCGGTCTTCGAAGGGAATGTTGCTTTGTTTCAAAAATGTTTTCAACTCATGCTCAAATGAATCCACGATTTCCACCAATCATTTTCGATAATGACGCATCATACCGAAATTATCTCGACCTTGTCCTCATCTTATTGCCTCGAATGACGAACAGCGAACCTTGGTTTTTTCAACAGCTTTTTTCTGAAGCAATCTTATAAGCGTACGATGAACAACGTCCTCTGATTGTGGAGTTATCCTTAAAACAATAATACCTCGGTGATTCTTTGGCGGATATTGAACGATATCTGAAAAATCTTTATCATTTGAGATTCACACTGCATGGTGTGAAACTGCTAAGGAAATTACGGTTTCATCGTCTGAGGAAGGACTTGCGACATCCATTAACCGTATGACGTTATGCCCCGCCTCTCTTAGTACTCTGATCGTTTTACCATAGACACAATGATCAGCGAGGATGATCACTCAGATTCTACCAGATAATCAACATCTTCATTGAGCACGAGTTTATTGGCAAATTCAATGCAGGCTGTAATATCCTCTCTCGTTAAATCTGGGAAGTAATCATCAGAGCAAATCTGCTCGAAGGTTTTGCCGGCGGCAAGAAGCTCAAGAACCTGATTGACCATGATGCGGGTACCGACAACATGGGGTTTCCCATGACAAATCTTTGGATCTATTCCAATACGGTTGTCCATTTAATCGCCTTTCAATTACCTCTATAAAGATAACTCAATCATCCGATAATTTCAAATCCCGTATATTTATGCAGAATTTTCGGAACAATGACTTTCCCCTCGGGAGTTTGGTAATGTTCTAATATGGCTGCGACGACACGTGGTAATGCGAGGCCCGAGCCGTTTAGCGTGTGTACAAATTCAGGTTTACCCCCTGCTGGTCGGAAACGAATGTTCATACGTCGTGCCTGAAACGCTTCAAAGTTACTAATGGAAGAAACTTCGAGCCACCGCTGCTGTCCAATTGACCATACTTCAAGGTCATATTTCTTTGACTGTGTAAAACCCATATCGCCCGTGCACATCAGCAGAACACGATAGTGCAAGCCAAGTTTCTGAAGAAGAGCTTCTGCATCAACACGAAGACTTTCGAGTTCGTTGTAAGAAACACCGGGGTGCACAAATTTTACTAATTCCACTTTGTCGAACTGGTGAACACGATTCAAACCGCGTACATCTTTGCCATAGGATCCAGCCTCTCGGCGGAAGCAAGGAGTATAGGCACAATACTTAATCGGCAGGTCTTTTTCATTCAGAATCTCATCTCGCAAAATATTGGTCACAGGGACCTCAGCGGTTGGAACAAGATACAAATCATCATTGGGGATGACGTACATTAAATCTTCTTTGTCGGGAAGCTGGCCCGTGCCCTTTGCACTAACGGCATTGATTAATAGGGGCGGCTGGATTTCTTTGTATCCTCGTGCAACACCCTCGTCAAGGAAAAAATTAATGAGTGCCCGCTCGAGTTTTGCCCCTTTTCCTTTGAATATAGGGAAACCCGCACCCGTGACTTTCACTCCACGCTCAAAGTCGATGATATCGAGTTTTGCTACAAGGTCCCAATGTGGTTTCGGAATGAAATCAATTACTGGTGATTCACCCCATCTTGAAATCTCTGAATTATCCGCAGGGGTCGTGCCCACAGGGACAGAGGGGTGGGGTACATTGGGAATTTGAAACATCAGCAGGTTGAGCTGTTCTTCGACTTGTCGTAATTCATCATCGTATGTTCTTATTTGATTCTTGACAGTTTCCATTTCAGTGAGCGCGGAAGAAGCATCCTTTCCCTCCTTCTTCGAATGACCGATTTCACTCGAGACGATATTGCGTCGGTTCTTAAGCACCTCAACTTCTTGAAGAAGCGCACGGCGCTGCCCATCGAGTTTCACAATCTCGTCAACATGGTCAGCGCCACCCTTTTTTCGGATACCCTCTTTCACGAGATCGGGATGTTCACGAATAAATTTCAGGTCAAGCATGAAAAGGTTTTCTTAAGTATGATTCCATGGTCATTGCAGATTTATTTTTCAGCAGTCAAAATATATTCTTTCATCTCAGAATTTAGTTGGTTTTTTAAGACTGTAAGCCCTTGATCGACTCCAGACATCCTGACACCAAGATCGGTCTGTGCTTTTAGTGTAATAAATCCAGATTTCAGAGGGCGGTGAGCTGCCTGCTTCGCAGATGACGTCTTGATGGGGGTAATGAGTTTCTTGTTGAGATTGAAAACGCGGGCAAGTGCTAATGCAAATTCATATCGACTAACCAAATCTGGTCCAGCAACGTGATAAATTCCTGATCTCTCGAGTTCAATTGTCTTGAGTATTGCATACGCAAGATCATCGGCAAGGGTAGGATTTGAAAATTGATCGTCAACAACACGCACAGCTTTTTCATCGGATAAATTCTTCAAAAGCCATAAGGCAAAATTGAGTTTTACTCTATAGCCAATACCATACAATACCATTGTTCGTACAATTGTGAATGGAATTCCGCTTGTTTGAACAATATTTTCGCTTGCAAGTTTTGTTCTTCCGTAGTAACAAGCAGGATTCGCACGATCCTGTTCATGGTAAGGACCGTTTTTCCCATCGAAAATATAATCTGTTGATAGATGAACTAACCGTGCGCCAACGAGTTTAGCAGCAAAAACTAAATTTTCCACAGTATTCACGTTTGATTGCCAGGCGGCTTCACGCTCTGTTTCGCACAGATCAACGTTCGTCATCGCAGCAGTGTTGATAATAACTTCCGGCTCAAACTCTTCAATGATTTTACGAACATTTGGCTTTTGGGTAGTATCAAGTTGGACATATGGGAGAGTTTCATCTTGGAAAACGGAACTGTCTTGGCGAGAGCTCAACAGAAGATTGTAGTTTTTGCAATTGGAGAGTAGCTCGACGAGCTTTTGACCAAGAAGGCCATTGCTACCAGTGAGAAGAATTCGGTTCATAGTGAAAATGATCGTAAGCTGTCTTCGAGTTCTGTTGCTATGTCAGTTTTCTCATCTCGGTACTTAACGATAACAGGTGTGTACACAGACAGATGATGTTCCCCGGCAAAGGGATGTTGAATCTGGCGATTTCCGGAAATAACGACAGCCCCCTCGGGAATAACCAAGGGTTCTGTAGATGTTCTTCTGTAAATTTTTTGTTTTACAAGATCAAAAACAGGCATCGAACGCGTTAGAACTACACCAGCTCCAATAACAGATCGCTGCTTGACTATTGTTCCTTCATAGATGCCACAATTACCACCGATAAATACATCATCCTCAATAATAACTGGCAGCAATCCAACGGGTTCTAGAACTCCACCAATTTGTGTGGCAGCACTAAGATGCACTCGTTTGCCAATTTGTGCACATGATCCCACCAAGACATGTGAGTCGATCATTGTTTGTTCATCAACGTATGCACCAATGTTGACATATGATGGCGGCATGATTACGACGCCGTGACCGATGTAAGAGCCATCCCGAACAGCAGTTCCTCCCGGGACAAGGCGGACATCATCTGATAGAGTCAGCCGTTTAATTGCCATTGTGTCTTTGTCAAAAAAAGGTGGTTCGAGCGAAGTTGGGCACTCGATGAGTCGACCTACCCGAAATGACAAAAGGATACCCTTCTTTACCCAAGTGTTAACATGCCAAGTACCATTATAATACTCGGCAGCTCTAATCTCGCCGCGGTTGAGCATCGTTTTGAACTGTTCAACGGTATAGAGAGCATCATCGTGATCAATTTTTTCTGGCGAAATATCAAACAGGCGCTCAATTGTTTGTTGAAGAA
>DASRUF010000130.1:0-4911 GCA_035655575.1 Bacteroidota bacterium
GACACTGATACAATTGAGGTACTCACTGGGTGGAATTTAATCGGTTCAGTAACAAGAATAATTCCTACAACAAATGTTAGCAGTATACCACTGAATATTATCGGACCAAGTATCTATAGCTATGACAGTCGTGGATACACACCAGTCGATAGTCTTAGACCTTTTCGTGGATTTTGGGTGAAAGCGAATCAGAATGGCAAGGTTATACTATCCTCAATTGGATTAGCTAAAAACATCTCCACCAATCCTCTAATGATTGATTTCAACAAGCTCAATACGATCTATATTGAAAATGGTAGAATCAGTCAAGCACTATTCTTTGGTCCATCACCCGAGATTGAATCAATCACATCTGACTATGAACTGCCGCCAAAACCTCCCCAACCCATATTCGATGCACGATTTGCTTCTCAGCACTTTACCGAATTTTATCCATCTACACTCGTGGAAAAAGTTTCATTTCCCCTCATGGTACAATCTGATTTGTATCCCATCTCAATTCAATGGAAAATCATCAATAATCCGAATATTCGTTTTAGCATTAGCGAGCAACTCAATGATGAGATAGTGGGAATATATACGCTATCCGATAGTGGCACAGTGACGATGAGGAACCCGCGCATAACAAATTTAAGACTGCACATTGAGCCTGTTAATGATTTACCTATGTCATTTTCGTTATCACAAAATTATCCGAACCCTTTTAATCCTCGGACAAATTTCGAATTTACACTACCCAAAGCGGGACTAGTAACGCTTCTGATTTATAATGTTCTGGGGCAAGAAGTCGCAAAAGTATTAAACGAAGTAAAACAACCAGGGAAATACATTGTTAATTGGGATGCGAGCAAATTATCGAGCGGCCTTTATTTTTACCGACTTACATCAGGCGAATATGCTACTGCGAGGAAAATGATAATTCTGAAATAACATCATCCTTTGATACCTAGAGAAACAAAAAAAGCCCGAGAATAATCTCGGGCTTTTTCTTGGGCATCCAGGAGGGTCGCTTGTCTACAGAGCGTCCGGCATGCCTGTTTAGATCAATCTTCGATTGCCAATCCTGCAACAATATCAATAGAGATAATACCCTGCTTCACTAGATTCAAAGCTGAATCCTTAAGTGTATGCATACCGTTTTTAAGTGCGTGAGCTCTCAATGCATCTTCATCGACACAATCTTTTGATTTCAAGATGGTTTGTCGCATCTCTTTGGTCATCGTGAGTACCTCAAATATTCCGGTACGTCCGCGATAACCCTTGATACAATAGCCACATCCAACGGGTTTGTAGAATGTCGTTTCTTCAATTTCTTTTGTCGATAGCCCAAACTCAGTGAGAAGATCCACATCAACATTCTCATCAACCATTTTGCAGCGATCACAGAGTTTTCGAACTAATCGTTGAGCAACAATTGCGTTTATAGTATAGGCGAGTAAGAATGGCTCAATTCCCATATTGTATAATCGAGTAATCGCACTCACTGAGTCGTTTGTATGGAGTGTAGAAAACGTGAGATGGCCAGTATTGGCAAGCTTTACTGCCATCTCAGCGGTTACCTTATCCCTCATTTCACCAATCACCACAACATCAGGATCGTGGCGGAGTAATCCACGAAGCGCACCCTCAAAATCAAGTTTATGGTTGAGTTTAATTTGGCGACATCCATCAATGAGATATTCAACTGGGTCTTCGATTGTGACGATATTTAAGCTCGGATCCATGATTGTCTTTATTGAAGCGACTTGACAGGTTGATTTTCCACTACCTGTGGGTCCGGTAAAAATAACCATTCCTTGTGGTTTATTGATCGCCTTTAAAAAAACATCAAGTTGCTCCTTTTGCATTCCCAATGATTCTACACCCGTAGTCGTTTCTGAACCACGAAGGATACGAATCACGACGGATTCAAGCTTGCTGCGCATGTCGCTACCGTATATCGGCATTGTTGAAAATCGAAACCGAATAACAGTATTATCGATCACTCGTTGAGCATATCCATCTTGAGATAGGAACTTTTCAAAACGATCAAGATTCTTTCCACGATCTTTTATAACTGAAATGATGGCTTCTGCCCGAACATCGGTAATCGCACTCCAAAGCGATAATTGTCCATCGATTCGGAAATGAAATTCTGTTCTGAATGAACCCTTCGGTACGACGTGGATATCACTCGCTCCAGTTCTCACGGCGTCGATTAATATCCCCTCCACGAGCTCACTCAGTTTTCCTCTTCCAACTTCCTCTTCTAAGGATTTCTCTAGTTCGCGGTCGTAATCGTCACCCTTCGATTCAACAAAGTCACCAACATCTAACCCAAGCTGTTTCGCTCCCTGATCAAATGCTAACTGTCGCCAGAGCTCATTCCAGTTGTTAAGTGTAACAAATTTGATCTCATACTTTTGAAATTGAAAAGCTTTAGCGACTGTGTGAACATCAGCATGTGTTGTATCCGGGGTAATTACGATTAATTTATCATATCCATTCGTATAGAGCTCGTACGGGAGAACTTTCCGACGAACAGCCATTTCATAATAAAAAGGTGATAAAGATTGTAGCGCTTGTTTAATAAACCGTAACCGGTCTTTATTACCCATTACCGCTGTTGGATCAACAATATCAAAATTGTAATAGCGAGCCACTTCTCTGAATAATTTTTCACGATCAACCCCAAAATCTTCAACCAAAATATCAAGCCAGCGTCGTTTGTCAACACCATTCCTCTGTATTTCCATTGCCTTGACAATTGATTCTCTGTTCACTATCTCATTCTCAACGAGAGATTCCATCAACCGTGGTATTTGAACTTTTCTGTTAATAGAGGATGTACTTTCATCAATTTGCGATTTTGCAGTGGTTTCCTTGGATTTTGAATCATTAAGTGTCTTTTGATAATTTCGCTGACGTTTATCCGTTTTACGAACCCACTCAGGTTCACGCGAAGAGGTAGATGTGGCACTCTGCGGTATCTTTATATCAGCTATGTCCGTATTCATATCGCATTGCCGGGCAATATTATCAGCCATTTCCATTGAATCGTCCTCATTTACATCCATTGCACTATCGTTTTTTTCAACGGACTCAGCCAAGAAGGATATCTCCTCTGCGGCCATTTCTTCGGTTGTATCATCGCCCTTGTTCCCTGACCGATTGAAAACGTTTAATACGTTAAGGAGAATGTTATCTTTTCTCTTCATTATTTCTTGTTGTGTAGTAGACATATGACCCTCTGTTTGTTTTGTTGTAGTAGACAATTAATTTAAAGCTGGTACATTATAATATTAATCCATGAGGGGCATGGTGACGATAGACAAGCCGTGTGATTTTAAACAAGCCTCTAGAAGACGAATCTTACCGAAAACATCAAAAAAATGTATATTTTAAAAAATCATTTTATTTGAAAGAATTTAACCTTCAAAATGTCAAAAAATCAGGTGTTGCTCTAGGTGATAACAATCACCTTGAGCTTATACCTTCTTGACTTTTCTTCTCGTCAATTAGATTGGAGTTATATAGTATTTGATCTTAAACGTTTCTAGTCGGGCTGGATATTCTCGGATAAATCTAGTATTGGCAGGCAGTATGAGAATTGGTTAGTTTCAATACAAGCAAACACTCACTCCCCCTGGTAACTTTATGTGAATCTCAAAATATTGAATGTTTACAAACTATAGTAACGGGACAAAATTCTGATAGGAGCAAATTGGCAGGTTAGCATGCAGTTACATGATTTTTACAGTCCGGCAGGCAAAAATCAATATTTGTCTTATTTTGAAATGAGCTTAGAAATCAAATCTCAGGTTTTGATGTCAGATGTTTCTAACGCTTTCTGTGTTTCGTGGATTTGAATATCTCGAATAGCTTTTGTGATCCGTTGTGCAGAATTTTCGATGCGATCTACCCATTTAAGTATTTCGATATCGTTCATAAACTTCCGCCGAATCTCTTGGGTTGTCATTGTGATCACCCCTAATGGATTATTAATTGTATCTTGCATGAGAAGTGTTATTTCGTTAATGAGCTGATTCGAAATGCGCTGACGTTCAAGAATGAGCTCTAATTGACGTTGTTTTTCATTTTTCTGAACTGACTCTTTACGAAATCGCTGTAAATGTATCAAAGCCGCAGCCGCAGCCCACAAGAAAAACAATGAATCAAACTCAATGACGTAATCGAACAATGATTTTATACCTTTATCGCCGTTATTGAAACTTTTACTAAAAAAATCAACAGATACCATGAGGTAATAGAGATAAATAACAAGAGCTGCTATTACCACGGGATAGCGCTGAAGAATTTTCTTACACTTCTCTAGAAACATTTTTAGTGCCGTTGCCATAGATATTTTTTCCCTCCTGAAGTTATTAAGAACAATGATAATTAGCGATGACTTTTTTTAGAATAGCTAATCGTTCGACGTTATTGAATCTTTAATTAATTTATAAGAAAATATTCCCAAATATTCATTTCGCAAATCGTAATCAAAATAACGTATCTCTAAAAAATTAAAATCACCAAACTTTTAACAACTTAAGGTCGATCATTTCTCATGAACATTCAGAGGTGAGAGAATACAAAAATGTAACGATATAATCAAACATAGAGATACACGTAATTTCGCAATGAATTTCCCTTGATACTCGTATATAGTTTTAGTAATTTTATAGCAGAATATCAAATACAAATTTAAAAAAATACAGATGGTTCGCTATTATTATTGGGTAACTTCGCCTTCTACTGCAAGCATCCATCGCATACAGAGCAAGATTACACAAGAATTGTGTCTTGAACGTTTCTGTACAACCGATTTTAAATATAATGACCTACCACATAAAGGAGAAAATGTTATCGCTTTACTCAACATAGAAAAATGATTATTCCACAGGTCCAAATTAATCACTCTACAATTCC